>JAOAPG010000235.1 GCA_025462785.1 Acidobacteriaceae bacterium | reverse complement strand
ATACCGCTACAACGGTAATCGAAGGCAACGGCACGACGCTAGCTCCAGGTCTTATAGATAGCCACGTGCATCCCGTTGCTGGCGACTGGACGCCACGTCAGAATCAAATTGGATGGATCGACAGCTGCTTGCACGGCGGCGTGACGACCATGATTTCGGCTGGCGAAGTTCATATGCCAGGTCGGCCCAAAGACGTGCTCGGCATTAAGTCCATGGCAATCGTTGCGCAACGCGCCTTTGCAGCGCTGCGTCCTTCCGGTGTAAAGGTGCACGCCGGAGCTCCTGTAATCGAGCACGGCATGGTGGAAGAAGATTTCCGTTTTCTGGCCGAAGCAGGGGTCAAATTACTGGGCGAAGTGGGGCTCGGCAGTGTTAAGGATGGAGCGACTGCTCGCCAGATGGTGGCATGGGCGCGTAAGTACGGAATCCAGAGCACGATTCACACCGGGGGTCCTTCAATTCCCGGATCAAGCCTTATCGACAAGCATGTGGTCCTTGCGGCAGACGCAGACGTGATCGGCCACATCAACGGCGGACATACAGCATTGCCCGATGATCAGATCGTGAGCCTTTGTGAAGAATCTCCTCGCGGTTTGGAAATTGTTCACAATGGTAACGAGCGCGCGGCTTTGTTGACACTTCGAACAGCTAAAGAGCTGGGTCACTTGGAACGAGTGATTCTGGGTACGGACGCGCCCGCCGGATCCGGCGTTCAACCACTCGGAATACTGCGGATGATCTCTATGCTTTCGTCGTTGGGAGAGGTCTCGCCTGAAATCGCAATCTGTTTCGCGACAGGCAACACCGCACGAATGCGAAAACTCGATACCGGGCTAATCGAAGTGGGACGTGCGGCTGACTTCGTGTTTCTCGACGTGGCGCAGCATTCCGCGGGGAAGACTCTACTGGAAAGTATTCATCTAGGAGACTTGCCCGGCGTCGGCATGACTGTCATTGATGGCGTGGTGCGCTCAGAGAGAAGCCGCAATACGCCGCCGGCCACGCGTGTACCGACAATCGCAAAACACTGATCGGCTGGATCAACGCAATCCGTCTTCACCCTTGATTTCCGTTTTCGAGAGACCGCCGACCCGGGCCAGAGGACGTCCACTGTCCGTCACCGCAACCGCAACCATAATCTCATTCGCCCGCGGAGCGTCATTGATACGAACTTCCATTCCGTCAAAGTGGCTTCGCACGTAAGCGGCATCTTTGTGCCCGAGAGGGATGTCGAGTGCCACTCCGAGCCCTCCGCGCTTCTTTGACGAGGGAATTAGCGCGGCTCCTTTTCCTAGAACCTTCCGTACCGGAGTGCCGAGCTTCGGATGCAGGATAGCCGCTGCATGTTCAAGCTCTCCGTTCTCGCCGACTGCCGCAGCTTTGCCATAACTCTCGACAGAAGTTGCTGGAATGCCAAGCGCCGCGACTGCGCGCTCCGTAAGCAAAGTTCCGAGTTCCTCTCCGATCGCGATGAGATCAGCCAGATCTTCGACATATGCACCTGCCGCCGGATTCTCGATAACCGCCACAGCTGCAGCGCGCCGGGTTGGTGGGTTAATGGATCGGTTAGCTTCCGTGCGAGTCTCTTCCAGAAAAGTCACAATTTTGCGAATCTTGGCTGCCATATTTTCTCTCAACCTATCTCAACGCTTTATCTCAATCCGTCGGTTCCGACCACTTCCGCAACTTTAAGGCCACCCACCCTCGCATGAACGCGAGCGCCCGTAGTCATCACGAGCGCCAACACAATTTCGTCTGCGCGTGGAGCATCGGCAAGACCGACTTCCATGGCATCGAAATGACTGCGCACGTAACACGCTTGAATGTGGGTAACAGGAACGTCGAGTCGAGCACCAGGGCCTCCCACTTTTTTAGTAGAGGGAACGATCGCCATCGCTCCACCGAGCGCTTCGCGCATCGCATATCCACCGGGGACGTGCCACAGCGCACCGTGCTCTATTTCGCCTGCTGATCCCACAATCGCGCCCTTTCCATATCCTTCGATTGCCTTTACTTCTCCGCCCAATGCGGCTATAAGCGAGTACGCCATGTCTATGCCGATCGGCTTCAAATCATCCATGAAGCCCGCAATATCTTGAATATAGGTTCCTGCATAAGGGTTGCGGATCACGGCCAGCGCCGCTGCACGACGTAACGGAACCTCTGCCACCGGTCCGCCTTCGTGAAATATTGTCTCAACAGTTATGAGAGTCTTACGACAATCGATTTCAGGCAATGGCATTCCTCATGGGAAGCATCTCACTTCCAGGGAAGATTGAATACGGCAGGTAGTCGGACGAGTGCGCGACCCGGGTCTCGCCTTGAAGATGAAGTGCTGCGCCGCGGATTCGCCCGTCAGCAATCAGTTCGTGAGCGATGACACGGCCGTGGTTTAGCGCGATATCAATCTCTTCAGAATTGAGCCGCCCTACATTCTGTGTAACCAAGAGGTGTCCGAGGTCAGAATCCGGCGAGATCTCGCAAGCAGGTACTCGAAGCACTTTAGGATGCCCGGGCAAGTCGACTGCGTTCGCGACCACGGTTGCCGCGGCATCGGCCATGGATGAAGTTGCAGCAAGGACCGTGACGGCGTCAGCAATCCCGAGCGAAAAACTTCTTCCACGCCAGCCGCTAGTTGCAATGCCTCGAACAGGATCCGCGAATCCTATCTGCAAAGTGCCAAACAGCGAGAGTTCATCTGGACGCTGAACCATACCGACAGAAATGTTTTCTCCCGGAGCAAGATACAGTGCGATGTCTCCCCCGTTGTTCACGAATGCTTTTCTTAAATCTGCACTGCTGGTCATGATTTCCAAAATTTCTTCGGCAACAGATCCCGCAACCGCGGCCATGGGAGTGATAAACTCTCGAACTGAGAACGGCGAAACGGCATTCACCATTCGTTTTGCTACACGACCATCCGGTAAAGGGCCACCCGGAAATGTTTGGGAGCGTAGGAAGGGAAGTTCCTGACATAGTTCCTCGAGGACCGTAGCAAAACGGATTGTAGCTGCTTCGTAAGCAGCGCGAACCTCCAGAGGATGGCCAGCGGCTTCGATAGTCAAATCAATTGGGCCATGATG
>JAOAPG010000229.1 GCA_025462785.1 Acidobacteriaceae bacterium | reverse complement strand
TCCTTCGGTGATCGCCCGGGGGCAATCGATGGTCTGGGAGGTGCCCGAGTGCAAGGGCATTCTTGTTGCGCCGTCGCCGCCGATCGTCGCTCACCTACACAGGAGTAGTGACGGTGCCGCGTGCTTTGCCGAGGCTGATACGTTTGCCGTCGGAGGGAACGACTGACTTCATCTTTCTTGCTGATCTTGTTGCTTATCATGCCGCGCGCATGTATCACGGCTACGACATTGTCTCTTCCGCAGCTTTTCGCGTTACCCGTAACAGCAATCTTTATCTCGCCGAGGAAGAGTCGCGTAGCCTGCTCGAGTCGGTCCGCACCGAACTGCATAATCGCCGCAAAGGGGACGCGGTTCGTCTGGAGATTGAAAGCGAAGCCGATCCCGAAATCATCGAGCGCTTGCGAACGAACTTTGAGCTCGAACCCTGGCAAGTGTTCTCTGTCGACGGGCCGGTGAACTTATCTCGCTTGTTTAATATTTATGAACAAACAGATCGCGCGGACCTTAAGTACAAACCATTTGTCGCCCGCGAATTGCGGCTCACAGGCAAAGCTCAAGATCTTTTTGAAGAGCTTCGCAATCACGATGTCTTGCTGCATCACCCCTTCGATTCGTTTGATGCTGTTGTATCGTTCATTGAATCTGCGGCTAAAGATCCACGGGTAGTCTCGATAAAACAGACACTCTACCGTACCAACGAACAGTCTTTGATTGTGCCCGCTCTGATCGCCGCAGCGGAGAAAAAGGAAGTCACAGCCGTAGTTGAGCTCAAAGCTCGTTTTGATGAAGCTTCGAATATCCGTTGGGCGCGCGACTTAGAAGACGCGGGAGTGCAGGTATTCCATGGATTAGTTGGCCTCAAGACTCACTGCAAGCTCTCGCTTCTGGTGCGGCATGACGAAGATGGAAAGACGCGCAGTTACGCGCACCTTGGCACGGGGAATTACAACGCCACCACTGCTCGTTTTTACACCGATCTGAGCCTGCTCACTTCTAATCCGGAAATCACCAGCGCTGTTCATGACGTCTTCAGTTTCCTAACGGCATACGCCGAACATCCGAGCTATGAACCTTTAATGGTCGCTCCCCTCGATCTGGCTGAACAGTGTCTTGCCCTGATTGCTCGGGAAACTGAACATGCGCGCCACGGCCGTCCCGCTCGCATCATTGCCAAGATGAATGCGCTGCTCGATAAAAACATAATCACGGAGCTCTACAAGGCTTCGCAGGCAGGAGCGGAAATCGATCTCATCGTCCGGGGAATGTGCGCCCTACGCCCTGGCATCCGAGGCGTCAGCGATCGCATTCGGGTGCGCAGCATCATTGGCCGTTTTTTGGAACATAGCCGGATATTTTACTTCTTGAACGGCGGCGAAGAGGAAGTCTACCTGGGCAGTGCCGACTGGATGCCGCGAAATTTATATGAGCGCGTGGAAGTTTTATTTCCGATTAAGGACCCTCTGTTGCGGGAACGGGTGCGCCGCGAAATCCTCGATGCGTACTTGGCGGACAATGTGAAAACCCGTATTCTCTTAAAAGACGGCGCTTATAAATATTCCTGGCTCGCCCAGGGCAAGCGCAAGCCAGTCGGCGGAAAAGCGTTTTCAGCGCAGGATTTTCTGATCGCCTTAGCAGAAGGGAAGCAATCGCTTGATGCGATCCCAGCCCTCCCCGCGCCGAAGCGCCGGAGAGCCTCCGTTCGGAGTGAACGGTAGATCGAAAGGAATGGCTAGACCAAGATGATTATTTATTTTTTACGCCACGCAAATGCCGGGGAACGCGTGGCGAACCAGAAGAAGGACGAAAAGCGCGCACTGGACAAAGCCGGGACCGAACAATGTGGCCTTGTCGGCCGTGCTTTGGTGGCGCTTGACGTTCAGATTGATATCTTGATTTCGAGCCCGTTAAAGCGGGCAGTGCAAACGGCTTCGCTGGTCGGCAACGAGTTAGGGTACGAAGGAAAGTTGCACATGGAAGATGCGCTTCGGCCTGAGGCTTCGTTTGCCGCTTTCCGTAATTTGCTGGAAAAGTATGCGAGATATGAATCCATCATGGTCGTGGGGCATAATCCCAATCTCCAAGAATTTCTGGGACGGATCATCAGCGAAGCAGGGTGCGAAGCGACTGTCGAATTGAAAAAGGGTGGAGTCGCCAAAGTTGAAACTGGACGCAACTCTGCGGCCTTGATGTGGTATTTGACTCCGAAGATTTTGCGCGATCTCTACAACGCTGCGGCAGAAAGTTCTCGTCCGAAAACTTCCCGGAAATAGTCTTTTTCTTTTTCTACGGCCCACAGCTCTAGGTCCACACTCGCCTTCCCCTTTGGCTTGAGTGTGAGGCTGACCTCCCCATCGCGTGCTTGTATATATACGGACTTCACCGCACCGCTGCGCCCGAGGTCGAGAGCTCTGGCCAATCGCAATAACAAAGAAGCCTTAGTCACGGATTGTTGATCGAGTGGTGTCAAAGCCGCCATCGGGCCATCGCCAGGGACAGGGCGGGTTTTACCTAGATAACGGGCGATTGCGCCAATGATTCTTCTCTGCTGAGGCGTGAATCCCAAAATTTCAGAATGCGAAATGATGTAGTACGTATGTCGATGGCGTCCATTCCGGTTCACATAGTCACCTACCTCATAAAGCATGGCCGCGGCTGAGAGCCACTCCGAGTATTCCGGCGGCAAACGATGGACCGTCTTTAGTCCTGCAAAAAGCTGCATGGCTGACCCGCGAACCTTAAGAGCATGAGCCATATTCACGCGATAATGATTCACGGCAGTCTCGATTGAATCCCAGCGCTCCGATTCGATCCGTCTGCCCGACCGCGTGCCACGGTCGTAATCGGCTGCCATTTGCGCTAGTAACCCATCGCGCAAGCCGAGCGGGGAATAGCGAAACCCTTGAAGTTGGCACTTATCGAGAATCTCAGCGTACACAGCAGCCCCTGCCACCACGATCTCCGCCCGCCGCGGACCGACGCCGGAAAGCTTCTTACGTTCTGCCAGCGGCAAAGTTGCCAGGAGTTTCGCGATACGTTGCATTTGCACCCGCGAAACCGTGTTTGCCCGCGCACCTTTAGTCTTGTATAGGCCATGGGCAATACCGGCTAGTGACTCTGCCGTGCCGGAAGTCGCAATTACGATGGATGGCCGCGCTCGCGTGATTCGATCGGTAATGCGGCGAATCTCGCGGGCGATAAATCCCTCCATCTGCTTGATCTCAGATTTGCGCGGAGGATCGTGGTGAAGGAACTCATTAGTTAAGCGCACCGCACCTAACGGGAGACTTACGGTATCGCGAATGTGTCCCTTGACCGAGACCGTCAGCTCGCAGCTGCCGCCACCTAGATCTATCATTAGTACAGGCGCGCTGGATACTCGTACGCTCGAGACCAGTCCCAGGTGAATGAGTCGCGCTTCCTCCAGCCCTGAAATGATTTCGACCTTCCATCCCGTTGTGGAGCGAACCCACTCCAGAAAAGCCCGTGAGTTGCGAGCATCACGCAAAGCGCTCGTCGCCACTACTCGAACGGACTCTGCTCCGTGATCCTGCACCGCACGGTGAAAGCGCCGCAGCACTTTTACGGTATTAGCAATGGCCTCGGGAGAGAGAAAACCGTTGCGAAATACAGATTCACCGAGTCGCGTCACTTCTCGGTCTTCATGAATCTCTTGAAGCTTCTGTCCGTTAAGGCGGGCGATTTTCAACCGAACAGAATTGGACCCGATATCGACTGCGGCGAACGTCGGCATGGTGAAGAGAAGTAGTGTACAGCTTCAGGAATGAAATTGGATTACAGCGAGACGCAATACTTCTAGCAGAACTCTTACCGGGACTAGGGACGAGCTAAGCTGCTGCAGCTCTTGAAGCGGTTTGTGCCGGTGTCTTCCGACTCGACTTGCGGCTGGCCGGAATGAGTCCAATCTTCTCGCCAGCAAGCGCATTTTTTGCCTCCGCGACGGCATCAACGCCTTGCCGGAATTTGGCCCGAGTCAAATTTCGCATCGCGGCGACAAGTGGGGAACTCTTGACACCACCGAAGAGCTTTTCAGCTCTCTCTGTCAACGTGAGCCAGTCGTGCCAATCGCCAATCACATCCTGCATTCGCTTTAGCTGGTCGATAACAGGTTCGGCTTCAGGATTCCTCTCCGCCATCTCTGCCACATAACGAGCTTGCTTCCCGGTGATCCGATACTGATGGAGTTTTTCTGCGGATAGAGGAGCACGATCTTGTCCCAATTTCGCAAATTCCTGAAGGGCAGCGCTCAACGGCTCCATGCCTTCAGGAATCTCGATCCGCCGGGCTGCTCGTTTGAGTCTTTGGCCTAGATCCCGAACCGTCTGTTTGTCCAAACTCTTGCTCAGCTTTTTTTCACGCTGCTCCCGCTTAGAGCAGAGGCTCCTCAGCAGTTGTGTTTTTTGCGCGGACGGTGAAATCTTCAAACCTCGCAACGCAGCAGTCTGCACGTCTAGATCACGAACTTTCCCAGCCTTCTTTCGTAATTTCGAGAGTACTTTGACGAGGTTCTTTGTGCTGCGGTCGGGAGCAGGAACAAGCCGGTCGAGAACGGTCTCCACTCGACGGGAATTCGTCCGGAGTTTATGAACGTTCTCCGGAGAGGTTTTTTTCGCGGCCTTCGTTAGTTGACGGCCCAATTTCTGAAAAACATCACGGGATTGCTGTTGATTTACAGGCATAAACCAATCAAGGAGAAAGGAACTACAACGAACGTCGTAGAAAAGCAACTACGGAAGTACCTACAAAATAAGTGTTTAGACGGCTAATGACTTCGCGCTGCGTTTCTCATTTTAACATCGTTGTAACACAAATCTGATACTTTGCGAGAGATGGCCAATCAAGCTCTAGGAGCGCCACGATTGCCTGGACCGCAACCGGGTGCCAAATCAGAAGTTGCGCTGTCGTTAGAGGTCAACGCCCCACCTCTTAGAAGTTCAAGATACAGCCCGTTGGGCGACCAGATTTTTACCTGGGCCATGCTTGCTTGTGGGCTCTGTGTACTCGCTTTGGTGGGTCTGATTATCTACGAACTTGTCACCAAGTCCAGCAATTCCTGGCACGCCTTCGGAATGAATTTCTTCTTTCGAAGCGAATGGGACCCGGTAAACGAGCAATTCGGGGCATTCCCATTCGTGTATGGGACGATTGTGTCGTCACTTTTGGCTCTCGTGATAGCAGTGCCATTGGCAATCGGAGTCGCCGTCTTCATCACTGAAATGTCTCCCGGATGGTTGCGCAGCCCGTTGGCTTTTACAACGGAACTTCTAGCTGCGATCCCAAGCGTGATTTATGGGCTCTGGGCGATTTTCGTGCTCGTGCCCTTGATACGTGAATACGTCGAACCCTTTCTGGCACGCCACTTCGGTTGGACAGGACTCTTCGAGGGGCCTGCGTACGGCATTGGAATGCTGGCCGCCGGGGTCATCTTGGCGATCATGGTAGTCCCCATTGTTTCCTCGATTACTCGAGAAGTTATGACGGCTGTCCCGCGGCAGCAAAGAGAAGCCGTCCTGGCGCTTGGTGCAACACGGTGGGAAATGATTCGCACCGGCGTGTTGCGCAATGCCCGTGCTGGCATTATGGGTGGCATTATCCTTGGATTGGGCCGCGCGCTGGGTGAAACCATGGCCGTCACGATGGTGATTGGCAATCGCCCCGAGATTGCGAAATCGCTTTTCGCTCCCGGCTACACGATGGCCAGCGTTATCGCGAATGAATTCAGTGAAGCCACCAGTGATCGTTATCTGAGTGCTTTGGTCGAAGTAGGTTTGGCGCTTTTCATCGTGACGATTATCATAAACATGCTGGCTCAGGTTCTAGTCTGGACCGTTACCCGTGGTACTCCAGCGAGGGCCAATGTCTAGCCCTGCCGACAATCCTTCCGAGTTTACTGCTCCCCAAATCAGCCTGTGGAGACGGGGCTTAAACAATCTGGTTACGGTCGCAGCCATCACCGCCGTCATCATCGTTCTGGTTCCCCTGATAGCAGTGTTCGGTTATCTGGTTTACAAGGGAATTGGTTCGATCAATTGGGCTTTCCTTACACAGACTCCTAAGCCTCCGGGTGAAGTTGGTGGCGGTATGGCGAACGCGGTCGCGGGCTCCGCCTTGATTCTCGCCATCGGCAGCGTTGTGGGTGTTCCCATCGGAATTGGCGCAGGAATTTATCTCGCGGAGTTTGGTCGGAACCGCCTCGGCGACTTGATCCGCTTCACATCAGACGTGCTCAATGGTGTGCCCTCCATTATCGTTGGCATTGTTGCGTACGGATTAGTTGTTCTCTCCCAAGGACATTTTTCAGCGCTCGCCGGCGGAGCAGCCCTTGCGATCATGATGATTCCCACCATCACTCGGACCACCGAGGAAATGCTTCTGCTCGTTCCGCACGCGGTACGAGAGGCAGCTTATGGTTTGGGAGTTTCCAAATGGCGTACGACGCTCTCGATTACGCTCCGGACCGCAACATCTGGGATAATTACCGGCGTGATGCTGGCATTCGCGCGTGTGGCGGGTGAAACGGCTCCACTGCTCTTCACCGCATTCGGCAACCAATATTGGAACTGGAAAATAAATCAGCCAACTGCGGCATTGCCGTTGCAAATTTTCACTTATGCCATTTCGCCGTATGATGAATGGCATAAGCAGGCATGGGCGGGCGCGCTGATTTTGATCGTATTGATTGTTCTGTCGGTGAGCGCAGTTCGGTTCGTGGCTGGGCGGGGAATGCTCAAGGGAGCTGGATAGGATGGGCGTAAGCATCGAGGTCGATAAGTTAAACGCTTGGTTTGGCAAGACGCAGGCTCTCTATGACATCACCATGAAAGTGGCAGCCAACCATGCTACTGCCATCATTGGGCCTTCCGGCTGCGGCAAATCCACATTCGTGCGGTGTTTGAACCGTATGCACGAAACTGTTCCCGAGGCTCGCGCCGCAGGTTCAGTTCACATTGGCGAGCTTAATGTCTACAACGGTTCTTCGGCAGTCCAGATTCGCCGCCGAATCGGGATGGTGTTTCAGAAACCCAACCCATTTCCCACGATGTCGATTTACGACAACGTGGCTGCCGGTCTTAAGCTCAATGGTTACAATAACCGCAAGAAGTTGGACGAAATTGTTGAACGATCTTTAAAGCTATCGGCGCTGTGGGACGAAGTGAAAGATACGCTCCGCAAGAAGTCCGGTGCCAGTCTTTCCGGTGGACAGCAGCAGCGCCTTTGTATCGCACGCGCCCTGGCGGTCGAACCCGAAGTTCTTTTGATGGACGAGCCCTGCTCGGCACTCGATCCCATTTCGACCGGTAAAATAGAAGAACTCATTTATCAGCTCAAAGAGCGCTTTACCATCGTCATCGTGACGCATAATATGCAACAAGCGTATCGAGTGGCGGAATTTACCGGATTCTTTCTTTTGGGTAAGCTAATCGAGTTCGATAAGACTGAAAAGATTTTCACGACTCCGTCCGACAAGCGGACCGAGGACTACATCACAGGCAGGTTTGGATAATGCGCAGCCGCTTCCAGCAAGGACTCGACGAACTCCGAGCACGTTTGCTTCGCATGGGCGGGCTTGCAGAGCAGGCAGTAGATCGCGCATGCCAGGCCTACATCGACAGTGACTTAACCCGCTGCCACCTGGTGCTGGAGGGTGAGAGCCTTATCAATGCGACCGAGCGAGAAATCGACGAACTAGCCTTCGACCTTCTTGCGATGCAACAGCCAATGGCGGTCGATTTACGCTTCATTCTTGCCGTAACCAAAATCAACTCTGACCTCGAACGCGTAGGGGATCAGGCGGTCAACATCGCCGAGCGCGTCATGGATATGGTGGAGTTACCTAAGGCAGAGCTGCCTGTCGATATTCCTCGCATGGCCGCCGCCGTCGCTGCCATGGTGAAACGTTCGCTCGAGTCTTTTATCGAAGGCAAGGCCGAACTGGCGATGGCGGTTCTCGAAATGGACAATGTGGTAGATCGCATGAAAGACGAAGCGTTCATCACGTTAGTCAAAACCATGAACGAGCATCCCGAAAGAACGCGCCAAGCCTTGGATGCACTGCTTGTGGCTCGCAACTTGGAACGTGTGGCCGATCATGCGACCAATATCGCAGAAGATGTGATCTTCTGGGTTCGGGGAGCCGATGTCAGGCACAATGCAGCCAAAGAGTTTGTTCCGACGCCACAAGAGCTTACGGATACTCATTGATGCGATAGATTAAAGTAGTTTTCGGCATCTTCTCGCAGGGTAGATGTAATTCGTTTTCTGCTCACTTCATACACAGTATTGGTCTGCACGTGAGGGACGATGAAACACTTTTGTCTAATCCTGCTCCTTGGCGTTATTGCCTCCGCCCAGACCCAGATTCAGCTCCCCACCAGTAAAAAGCTCGATATTCCTTCTCCCGGACACGTTGGTCCTCTCAATGGATTCCCGGCAACCATCACTGTCAGTCCTGACGGACACTACGCTGCGCTCTTAAACGATGGTTATGGCGCACAAGCAAATCAAGCACACCAGTCCATCATCATCATCGATCTGAAGACGAATCAACTCGCAGATTTCCCTGAAGAGCGCCTCGGGGAAGAGGCTCACCAAAGTTATTTCCTGGGTTTAGCTTTCAGTTCCGACGGGAATCACCTCTATGCGTCGATGGTTTCTGTAACCGATCCCACCGGCGAAAAGTCAGGCGACACGGGCAATGGGATTGCCGTGTATAGCTTCCGTGCAGGTAAAGTCAGCTGGGAACGGTTTATCAAAATTGCGCCACAGGCAATTGCGCACGGCAAGAAGATCGCCTATGGAGTGAACAAAACGAGTCCTGGTACGGCGATTCCTTATCCTGCCGGTTTCGCGGTAATCTCCGCCCAAGCTGCGCCCGACAAATTGTTAGTGGCCAATAATCTTTCCGACAATGTGGTACTTCTCGACTCGACAAGCGGCCGCGTCCTGAAGCAATTCGACCTCAGCACGCACGAAATGATTCCTTCGTCGTTTCCTTACACATGCGTCGCGACTCGCGACGGCGGGCGTGCCTGGTGCACTTTATGGAATCTGTCGCAAGTCGCTGAACTCGATCTGGAGAAGGGAACTGTCGCGCAATGGATTCCATTGCTTGAGCCGAAAGACCCGACAGCTCCGGGCTCGCATCCGACGGCACTCTTGCTCAGTCCGGACGAAAAACTGCTCTACGTCGCACTATCGAACGCAGACAAAGTCGCGGTAGTGTCGACCAGCGGCGAGATATTGGATCAACTCGATAACACACTTCATGGTCAAAAGTTCGCTGGTACTTTTCCCACCGCATTAGCGCAATCCTCAGACGGCAATCGCCTGTTTGTGGCGGACTCTTCACTGAACGCGGTTGCTGTCTTTGATGTGTCAAAGTTAATCGAGAGGGGGAGCGGACAAAGCAAGTCTCCTATCTCGCCGAGCTTCATTCCTACTGACTGGTACCCTAGCGCATTAGCAACAGTCGGCGACGATCTTCTTATCGCGACAGCTAAAGGTCAGAGTACAGGGCCCAACAACGGTGTGGGACACACCGGCTCTGGACGCAGACATAAGGAGCATCCTTACATCCCCACCCTGCTATACGGTTCAATTTCACGCTTAAACTTCCGCGGCGCCGAAAAGAACCTGCCGGAACTTACACGCAAGGTGGAAGAAAGCAATTTGTTGCTCTCTGATCCCGGTCACATTGAATTCCGGCAAGGATCAAATCCCATTCGCCATGTGATTTACATCCTGAAAGAAAACCGCACCTACGATCAGATCTTTGGAGACTTAAAAGTAGGCGACAAGAAAATAGGCAACGGCGATCCGTCCCTCACCACGTATGGGGCGGATGTTACTCCCAACCAACACAAGCTGGCGCTGCAATTCGGCGTAATCGACAATTTCTACGATAGCGGAGAAGTCTCCGGAGACGGGCACGATTGGTCAACTGCCGCCATTACATCCGACTACAACGAGAAGACGTGGCAAATCGTGTACCGCGGGAAAGAGCATACCTACGATTATGGAGGCACCGTCGCCGACGAACTACCACTCGAGCACGGCGTGCCCGACATAGACGATCCTTCGACTGGATTCATTTGGGACAACCTGGCGCGCCATGGCGTGACTTACCGCGACTATGGAGAATTCATTGGAACCGTTTGGTGTAAAGCGGTCAACGAAGGCGGTTCTCCAAAGCAAGGTCCACCATCGCCTCTAACGGCGGATTGTCGGCAGCCAGCTATAAACGAAGGTGAGTCGCTGCCGCCTAATGTAGGCGAGCCTCATGGATCACCGAGTCCCTGGCCGTGGCCGGTTCCTATGATGAATCACGACGTGGCGACGAAAGCCGTGTTGCGCGATCACTTCGATCCAAAGTTTCCTGATTTCAACACCGAATATCCTGACCAGCTCCGTGCCGATGAGTTCCTCAACGAGTTCAACGGATTCGTGCGCGCGCACCAGGAAGGAAAGCAAGACGAGCTTCCAACCTTCACCTTGCTCTATCTTCCAGACGACCATACCATTGGAACCACTGCAGGTAAGCCTCGCCCTGCTGCCTCAGTCGCGGACAACGATATAGCGGTGGGTCGCGTCGTTGATGCTGTTTCGCACAGCCCCTACTGGAACGACACCGCAATCTTCATCGTGGAAGACGATGCGCAGGATGGAGCCGATCACGTCGACGCGCATCGTTCGACGGCGCTGGTCATCAGCAAATATTCCCCTGGGTCCGCCAATCACCCCTTCGTGGACAGCCGTTTCTATACGACGGTGAACATGATGCACACCATGGAAAGCATCTTAGGCTTGCCTCCCATGAATCAGAACGACGGCTATGCACCAGTCATGGCTCCCTTGTTCTCGGGTGCGGGAAATCAACCGGCATTTAGCGCAGACTGGAACAATTGTGACAATGGTTTCATCTATCAGATGAATCCACCGCGCGGACAAGGCGCAGAAGCTTCCGCCAAGATGGACTTCACACGCCCGGACGCCAACAATCCCGCCGTCCTCAATGCGATTTTGTGGCGTGATCGCAAAGGAAACCTACCGGTCCCGAAGACGCAGCACTTCGTTCTGCCCGAAGGGAAGCGTGATCCAGATTAATCTACTCGATGAAATAACTACCTCGCTTCGGTGAATTCTTGTGACGCTGATCCATCGAATGCTGCAAACAGTGTTTTGCTTGTCGAGACGACAGCCAATATGCAAACGATTGCGGCTTTGCCTTCGTTTTCCGTTTTTCGTAACAACCTTTTGCTTTTGGAAATATCTCGAACAGTCACAGTAAGATGCGAGGCAGTTCCGGGCGTGGTGTCCTTCGGACGCGCATCTCAACCCCCTCAGAGAGCGCGTCGGGGCTGGGGGAGACCGGAGACGCGCCCGGAAAGCTTTCTTGGAGGGTCTCGGTCTAACTGCCGCAATCTAGCTTGTCGAATTGCACAAAGAACGAGTCCCTTCGTAATCTATCCCGAACGAATGAGCTGGATGACAATCAAACTCTAGCTACCGCTAATGTAGGGATGTGGAATGATCGCAGTCGAAAACTACAATTTAGAATCAAATGACAGTAAAGCTTCCGTTCAAACTGATCCTTGGCATGCTCTGCAACAACAAGGGGCTACCGAACAAGCTTTGAATGATCTGCTCGGCTACCTGGAAGATGATTTGAAGATGGATACTTGCACTAGCGGTCTCAGTTGCTTGGCCGAGGAGTAGAACGCTAGACAACTAGAGGGATCAGTATCCACGTACCCCGTTTGTATTTTAGGAATCTCTCCCCAAAGTGCCCCTCCAGAAGATTCTCCTCGTCGCGTACCCGGCGGGTCACAAAAATCACAGTGACCAAGAGAATCGGGAAAATTAACCAGTTAGCAAAGACGAGCGCAAATCCGGGCGCTGCCAACAATAAGCTCAAATAAAGAGGATGCCGAATGTGTCCATAGATGCCCGACTGAATCAGTTGGTGTTTCTCTTGCAACGTAACGTATGCGCTGAAATGGCCGTCAAGCTTCCTGAGCGCGAGTAGCCTGACCACGATCCCGCAGCAGCAAAGCAGAAGCCCGAAATAGCGCACACGTTGACTGTTCGCGAAAGCGAAGATGTGTCGGCGATCGGCGAAAGGCAAAAACCAGAGCAGGAAGATCGACGCCAGCACTAATGCCAGTAGAACCACTGTTTGATGTCCGAGAGGTAAACGCCCCTTGCGAATAGGTCTGACGTCGATCCTAAGAATTAAGACCCCCGCGGCGGCAGTCAGAACCGCGGTCACTAGTCCTATGCGCGCCGGATCGACGAAAAACCCGCGCAAATCACCCAGTCCCCATCCGGACAAAATTAAAAGCAGGGTCAAAAATACCTGAGTGGCAAGAAATAAAAAGTTTTGCAATATAAAAGTCCGGCGTCTCGTCTCTCTGGCTAAACTGTGCAGGGTCCGCTTAGAGCGAGGACGAGTAAGATTATTCTAAAATTAATCATGACGCTGATTCGTAGGAAAATAAATTTGTTGCCAATTCCGATGGGCTGCTTGACGGCGCTGTTTCTTCTCCCACTATTTATCTTAACCCTGCCGCTGAAATGGGTGGTCCAATCCATAAGCAGAATTGGAATTTGAATGTTGCCACATAACTTATGCCCACGCTAAACAGTGTTTTGTGGCATTCTGATAATTGACTAAGAATCACCGATGGAATCCTGCTGATTACGCGAAACACTCCCAAGGCCAGGAACGCTGGGCGAAAGAACTCCTCAGCCTAGTTTCGCTCAGCTCTCAAGATCATGTGTTGGACCTAGGCTGCGGAGACGGGCGTATTACCGCCGAAATCACAGGCTTGGTGCCCCATGGGCGAGTTGTTGGAGCGGATCGCTCAGAGGAAATGATTGCGTTTGCAGCGCAGCATTTCCCACGCGCTACGTATCCCAACCTCGCAATTCAAGTAGCGGATGCCAGCTCGCTTCCGTTTCATGAGGAATTTGATGTCGTTTTCTCAAACGCGGCTCTGCATTGGGTTCGCGAGCATCGGCCAGTGTTGGCGGGCATTTCAAAGGCCTTGAAACCCGGTGGCCGCTGCGTACTGCAAATGGGTGGGAAGGGAAATGGAGCGGGAGTCATCCGGGCCTTCGACTCTTCCATTACCGAAGCGCCTTGGCGACTCTCACCCAACAACTTCGAGTTTCCCTACGGGTTCCATGCTCCCCAGGAATATTGCGAGTGGATGCAGGACGCTGGCCTCATCCCCGATTCGGTTGAACTGATCGAGAAGGATATGGTTCACGAATCTAGGGAAGCGTTCAAGGGATGGCTGCGAACCGCGTGGCTCCCGTATGTGGAGAGAGTTCCGGCAGAGAGTCGCAGCGAGTTCCTTGAAACTGTAACCAGTCTATATCTTGAAGAAAATCCAGTAGACGAGCAGGGACGAGTTCACGTCCAGATGATCCGGCTACAAGTGCTGGCCCACAAAGTAAAACATTTAGCAGCGTGACATTCACCATGCGGAATTGTCATCTCCCGTTTCCGCGCGTCACTGATTTATAATCGCAAGTTCTTCTAAAAACGTTTATCAATCATGGGAAAGACATATACCGGCACAGGCTACCTCACAGGACGCCGCTTTTCTTTTAATTCGCAAATTCGAAATGTAAATTCTGAAGACAAACCTGAAAGGGCTTTCATGAGCAATATTGCTGACATTCATGCCCGCGAAGTTATCGATTCCCGCGGAAATCCTACCGTAGAGGCAGAGGTGGCGTTAGCGGACGGTTCAACTGGACGAGCTATCGTTCCAAGTGGCGCTTCCACCGGCGAGCACGAAGCGGTTGAACTGCGGGACGGCGACAATCAGCGTTTTCTTGGTAAAGGCGTTCTTAAAGCCGTCGAAAACGTAAACGAAGAGATTGCCGACGCTTTGGCGAATTTAGATGCGACTGATCAGCGCGCTATCGATCAAAAGATGATCGAACTCGACGGCACCCCAAACAAGGGCCGTCTTGGCGCCAATGCAATTCTGGCCGTCTCGATGGCCGTGGCACGCGCCGCAGCATCGTTCTATCAGGTCCCACTCTATCGCTATCTGGGCGGCGCCGGAGCCAACACCCTGCCCACGCCCATGATGAACATCCTTAATGGAGGCGCGCACGCGGACAACAACGTTGACTTCCAGGAATTCATGGTGATGCCTGTCGGCGCTGAATCGTTCTCTGAAGCGTTGCGGTGGGGAGTAGAAGTTTTTCACACACTCAAGGGTGTGCTCAAGAAACGCGGCTACAACACTGCCGTTGGTGATGAAGGCGGGTTTGCACCGTCCGTGAAGTCCAACGTTGAAGCCATCGAAGTAGTTCTGGAGGCCATCCAGCAAGCGGGATACAAACCAGGCGAGGACATCTCGATTGCGCTCGATCCGGCTGCCAGCGAGTTTTATCAAGACGGTAAATACGTCTTCAAGAAGTCCGACAAATCCGCGAAAAGTTCCGACGAGATGGTGCGTTTCTGGACTAAGTGGGCGAACGACTATCCAATAGTTTCTCTCGAAGACGGGCTTGCCGAAAACGATTGGGACGGATGGAAAAATCTCACTGAAGCAATCGGAAACAAAATCCAGTTGGTCGGCGACGATCTCTTTGTCACCAACACCGAATTCCTGCAAGAAGGAATTGACAAGGGTGTAGCAAACTCGATCCTGATCAAAGTCAATCAGATTGGAACTGTAAGCGAAACGCTGGACGCAATCGATCTAGCGCGCCGCAACGGATACACATCGATTATTTCGCATCGGTCAGGAGAAACCGAAGACACGTTCATAGCGGATTTGGCCGTAGCGACAGGAGCAGGCCAGATCAAAACGGGGTCAGCATCGCGAACAGATCGAATCGCGAAATACAATCAATTGCTGAGAATAGAAGAAGAATTAGGACAGTCGGCAAGGTTCCTTGGCCTGAAGGCGTTGAACTACAAGGGATAGAATCTCAAAAAATGCCTGGCAGTCCGGCGTCTGCTATTTCTGACCTCAGTTGAGCGTTGACTCTATCTGACTCAGCAAAGCCAGCTTGGTGAAAGGCTTTTGAAGCAGCACTGTGTCTGTGCTTAGCACGCCATGATGCGCGATCAGATTACCCGTATAGCCAGACATATACAGTGATTTCAGCTCGGGTCGGATTTCGGTTAGGCGAGCCTTGAGTCACCGCCGCTCATCCCTGGCATGATGACATCTGTCAGCAGCAAATGAATCACGTCCCCATAGTCCTTCGCCGCCGTTATTGCGACTGGGCCGTCTTTTTCCTCCAGCACTTTGTATCCGTCGTTTCGAAGCAAGCCAGCAATCAGTTCGCGCAGAGCATCATCGTCCTCTACTAGCAATATCGTCTCAGATCCTCTGGCCAGAGTCACATCGTCTTTCGGATGTAGAAGAGACTCTGCGGGTTCGTCCACTCGAGGGAGATATATTGTGAATGTGGCCCCCTTCCTTGGTTCGCTGTAGACCCATACGTAGCCGCCGCTCTGTTTCACGACCCCGTAAACCATAGATAATCCCAAGCCTGTCCCCTCGCCCGCTGGCTTTGTCGTAAAGAAGGGCTCGAAGATTCGCGACTTGGTCTTTTCGTCTATGCCACAACCTGTATCACTCACCGAAAGCATCACATAGCTACCGGGCACGACCGCGGCATGTATTTTCCGATAGCTCTCATCCAACTCGGCATTCGCCGTTTCTATCAGAATCGTTCCGCCGCCCGGCATCGCGTCGCGAGCATTACCGCCAAGTTCATCAAAATCTGTTCCATCTCCCCCCAGATCAGCCCGCACGCTGCCCAGTGGAGCACCGGGAATCAGCTTCAAAGAAACATTTTCGCCGATCATGCGCAACAGCATCTTGCTCACGTTATTTACCACCGCGTTCAGGTCGAGCACACTAGGCTGCAAGACCTGCTGCCGGCTGAAGGCCAGCAATTGGCGGGTTAGTCCGGCAGCTCGCACAGCCGTTTTCTTTATTTGATCGATGTGCTTCTGTACCGGACTGTCGGCATCCAACATATCCTTCGAAAGCTCGCTGTATCCCATCATGACGCCCAACATGTTGTTGAAGTCATGTGCCACGCCGCCAGCTAGGCGGCCGCCAGCTTCCATTTTTTGCGCTTGCCGGAACTGGTCCTCCAAACGTTTCTCTTCGGTAATATCGTGGATGATTGCCAAGACGCACGGGGCTCCATCTAAGTGGATCAGCTCTGCCGCGACTTGGGCCAGCCTCAAATCTCGCTGCTTGGTTTTAAAGTGCATCTCGAACGAGCTGACCCAATAGCCTCATTACTGCGTTTCGCGATCCGGGATCCGCGAATAAATTTAGTTCGGCAGACGTGCGGCCGATGACCTCAGCCCGCTCGTATTCCATCATTTTCAGGAATGCATCATTCACATCAACGTACTGTCCCTCAGCTTGCGTTGTGATGCTGATCGCAAGTGGACTCGACCTGAAAGCCTTCGAAAACTTCTCTTCTGAATGTCGAAGCCGTAGTTCACTTTTCCGTTTTTCGGTTACGTCCTGTGCCAACACTAACTGAGCGTCTCTTTTTCACCAAATTGCAAGTTGTAACTGGTGATCTCCACCTCGAGAATTGATCCGTCTTTCTTTTTATGTCTCCAGATCTCGATGGGCTGAAGGCCTGGTTCAAGATGAGAAACATGTTCCAGAATTGCAGCAATATCTTCCTCCGGCCTTATCTCGAGAATAGTCATAGCCATGAACTCTTGCTGCGAAAAGCCATAGTGCCGGATAGCTGCTTCATTCACCCCTAAAAAGGCAAGAGTCTCGCGATCAAACACCCACATTGGCACTGGACTGCTGTCAAACAAAAGTCGATACTGCGCTTCCGATTTCAGCAGCGCCGCCTCTGCTTGCTTCCTGCCCGTTATATCGCGCCCTATCGCGGAGGCTGCAATGACTTCTGTCTGCGAGTTTCTAATCGGAGAAACCGTCAAAGAAACATCGAGAGATTGCCGATCCTTGGTGACGCGAACCGTCTCATAGTGGTGGACGCTCTCTCCATTGGCTATCCTCGCCAGAATCTCCGGCATTTCATCGGCGCGATCCGCCGGCGCGAGAATCGAAATCGGCTTGCCAACCATATCCGCGGCTGTGTAGCCATAGATTCGTTCCGCCCCGCTGTTCCAGTTCCTCACTATGCCATTCAAACTCTTTCCTATAATCGCATCGTCTGAGAACTCCACTATGGACGCTAACTCTGCAAGCTTCTCCTCAATCCGTTCCCGACGCTCGATTTCCGCTTGTAAAGCATGATTTGCTTCGGCTAGTTCTGTCGTGCGAGCGTGGACTCGTTGCTCGAGTGTTTCGTTTGTTTTCCGCAGCTTATCTTGCGCCGCATTTCGTTCGGCCAATGCTTTTTCCAGTAAGCGCTTGTGTTCTTTTGAGGTTCTAGCCTCATGAACTAGTGCAAATATCTGCGGCACGGTGAACGGAAGCACCACAGCAGTCACGACCGATGCCACCGCTGTTAATGTCTTTATTCCGGTCGAAAACACATAGATCGCGAGCAGACATATCGCAAAGCGCCACCCGAGTCACACGAATCCGCCGCGTGTCATGAAAAACGAACAAACCGTATTTGCCCCTTGATGCATGATGCAGGCCTTTAACGCATAACGACGAAGACACTCAGGACACTAAGGGTGTGCGGGAATCGTTACGAAACACGAACAGCCAGCACATGGGATAGCCGTATGTAGGGACAGACCCCAGAAAAGCGACTGGCACAGGCCTCCTTTCTTTGGCCTAGGATTCGCCGTCGTTTGAAGCCGGTACATTACAGGTATTTGCGCTAAAATCGCTTCCGTATTTGAGCAAGTTTAGCCCCTTGAAAAGAATTTTGCTCACAGCGATGCTCATGGTCACCGCGCTGGCGGATGCAAGCTTGGCACAACTTCAGTCCGAGGCGAGTGCTCCAAAGTACTTCTTTGTGCTCTTGAGACGCCCTTCCAACGCTCCGCAACTGAACAAAGAGGCGGGCGAAAACCTTCAGGAGGAGCACATGGGCAATATCCGGAAGCTGGCTGCTGAACACAAGCTTGTGATCGAGAGGCCGTTTACAGACGACACCCCGCTGCGTGGCATTTTCGTTTTGAAAGCGGAATCATTAGTGCAGGCACAAGACATTGCCAGTAGCGATCCAGCGATCAAAGCGGGTCGTCTAATTGCGGAGGTGCACGGGCCGTGGCTCATCGATCCGAGTGCCATTCACGATCCAGCCGAGCCTCCGGGAATGGAGCAATATGCGTTAGTCCTGATGAAAACTGGCGAACCATCGAATCCCAGTGCACCGGGGTTTATGGATGGTCTGCAACAGCACGCTGCGTTCATCAAGCAGATGACAATGGCCATCGCCGGGGAGCTCCCGCTGCGAGACAAGGCTGAGTTAATCGGAGTCGCGATCTTCCGGGTAGGAACAGAGCAGACTACTAAGTTCACGCAAGGCGACCGTCAAAGCTGGTCTACTTAAGACTAAAATTCACCCATGGATCACAGGCAAAGGAGTACTGGCGTCGCGACGGCCGGATGCAATAAGCCAAAACTCACACCCCTCAAACCGTTCCCATCCGGCGTATAATTTCGACGTTTAGCGGACGCGTTTTTGAGGTTTCGCTGTTCCTGCCGGTATCCTCCAACTTGCTGCCGCTGTTATAACTCACTTTTCGTTAGGCAGTTTTACCGGAGGTGCAAGCCGATGGCAACGCAATCTAGATCGCCTATTTTTGCCGTGCTCGCGATCACGCTGGCCACAGCCCTCTCCTGCGGAACCTGTCCCCCCTGGCCGTCCATTACTTCGATCTCGCCAAGCGGTTCTACAATCGGAGGCAGCCAGTTCCTGTTGACTGTCAACGGCAATGGCTTCCAAAATGGCTCGGTGGTGAGTTGGAACGGTTCCTTTCGGGTCACGACGTTTATCAACAGCCATGAACTGGTCGCAACTATTACAGCGACCGACATTGCAGAACTCGGAACGGTGCTGGTTTTCGTGTTCAATCCCTCAGACGGCGGTACCATTTTTGTCTCCGGTGGGATCGGCGTGGTGTCAACCTCGTGTATAGGGAAGAAGTCTAACGCCGTCTCGTTCACGATCAACTCGTGAGAGCGGTGTCAGTATCAATGACTCACGCCAGGATTGCTTCATCGGCGTTTTTGCGGCTTTCACCACCGATGTTTCCCGCAGGCTTTACAGCTCTCCTTCTACCCCGACTACATCGGTAACTTTCTCGGCCATGACGATTTGGACTATGAACTTCGCTGGGTTTGAGCGCCTTCTGTGAGGTCATAAAAGTCAGGGCCGACGTGGCGGCCCTCCTTAATAATTTATTTTCCGACGTCAGCGTAGGACGTCCGTGGTGAGTTGCGGGGCTGTCAAGGGCGCCCCGCAGTGGCGTTCATCTTGACCCTTGACAGCCCCGCAACTCACCACACAATCGAGCTCGGAACGAAGCGAAACGCAGTTCAGTTGAGCTTCGTTCCTTAGTGGAGTGGTTTTCGCTTTTTCTTGAGCATCCTCGGCAGCCACACTTCGCCTCACCACTCGAGGCGCATTTCTCCACCATCATCTCTTCATTTCGGTCGCAGAACATCATTGATCCGCTTCGAACCAAAACCGACGAGAAACTCTGGCCGACGCCACCCCACCGTTGCCCTGCTTCTATCCGCACTCTGAATGGGCCTCTTGTGGGCCCGGTGCAATTTGGGGTCCGATCATAGTCCCAGGTCCATCACTCTCGTGACAGACCTGGGATTGTTGGGGCTGCCATCTATCGCGAGATCTTAAATAGACCAGCGCTCAGAACGCAGTCACCCGAACAAGGCGGTGGATGTCGTTGTCTGGCAAACCTTCAGTATCCGCTCTGGTTCCCGCGCCATCAACTCCTGTCTGTTCTCTGTTCGGGACCTTCCGATACCAAGTTCTTTAAATAGTTGTCTCGCTTTCGACGTTTTCGCTTTCTTCTGACCCGCTACGCAGCCGCCGCGTGCGCGGTCGTCGCTGCCATGCCGTGGCGCAGCGGCTCATACACCTCTCCACTCACCCAGAGCCGATGCAGTAGCACTGCCAACTTCCGTGCCACCGCTACCGCCGCTCGCTTCTTCGCATTCTTTCCACCCCGCTCGCATAACCGCAGCCCGTATCGTCGTAAATCCGTGTCCGGTCCGAATGGTCCCAAGATATACTGCGCGCTCCCCACCAACAGCTTGCGCACCATCGTGTCCCCGGCTTTGCTGATTCCTAATTGTGGCTGACTCTCCCCGGAGTCCTCCTGCCTCGGCACCAATCCCAAATACGGTCCCACATCCCGACTCTTCAAGAATCGTTGCGGATTCTCCAAGGTCAACACATAGGCCAGCGCCGTGATCGGCCCCACTCCTTTCATCTGCCGCAATAACGCCGTATGCCCATACTTCTCGCTGGCTAGCTTCTCCATCTTCTCGTCGTACTGCTTGATGCAATCACTCACTATCCCCGTCATACGTACCAGCGGCAGCAGGGCTTCGCCTATCTCGGCGGGAACTGCCTCCTCTACCTTTTGGGCAAAGCTCCGACTGGAAGACTTGGGCAGTCGCTTGCCCATACTCTTCACCAGTCCTCGCGTGGCGTTGATCAGCTCGGTCCGTACCGCCACCAAGGCATCGCGAGCCCGTAGCATCACCAGGTCCTGCCGCACATCCCGACTGCGGTGCTGCATCGGGTGCAACGACTCCGGATCCACTCGCCCCAAGCGGGCCAACTTGTTGGCATCGATCCGATCATTCTTCCGCTTGCGCCGCTTCGATCCTTCCATTAACCGCGGGTTGGCCACTAACACTTCGTGCCCGTAACCACGGATGACTTCCTGCACCCAGGCCGAGTGTGTCCCCACTTCCACCACCACACGCGCCGCATTCAACCCCTGGAAGAAGGTTGCGGGAGTAAAAGGAAAGTTGTGTTTGTAATATTGAGCGAAGGGGAGATTTTTAGTTTCGCTTCCGTGAGAACAAAGAGCCACAGCGGGGACGGAAGTAGTCACCCGTAAGTTGGGCTTGAGCGAAGTAGTTAACCAACTCCTTTGCGGAGGGCTCGGGGCTTCCGAGCGGAAGCTACCCCGAAAGTGAATCCCCAGGGATTGCAGCCCTGGGGGGAGACCCATGTCCGTTCAATTCCCTCTGAGAGGAGTCAAACTGATGGCCACAGATCCAAAACCTAGCGTATCACCAAATTCTCCTGCTGCGTCTTTGCCGATGGAGGTGGAGCAAGCTCTGGCCGGTGGGCTGGGCAATTACACTTTGCGCGAACTGCTCGGTTGGATGCTGTCCAGCCTGGGCGTCGCCGAACGCCAAGCCTATCTCCAGCGCGCTCGCCAAGATAAGCCCAATGGCTTCTACGATCGCGCGCTCCAGGTCGGCACCGTTCCCGTCGAGGTGCGGGTGCCACGTTCGCGCGTGGGCGACTTCCGCCCCGCCAGCTTGCCGCCCCCCTACCAGCGTGGTTATGCGGAGGAAACCCAAGCCCTCTTGCTCTCCCTGCTGGCTTCGGCTCGCTCCCTCAACGCGGTCCAGGACGCCTTGGAGAAAATGGGCCTCTCCCGCTCGCAACAGGAGCTGGAGCGGGTCGCCACCGACTTGATCGATGAGCTGGAACTGCGCAACAGCCGCCCTCTCGATTGTGATCTTTTGGCCTTGTTCCTCGATGGCAAATACGTTGAGTTTCGCGACGGCGATCGCCTTCGCCCGGCTTGCATTTATGTCGTCGTCGGCCTCGATCGCGGTGGCCGCAAGCAGGTCCTCACTTGCCGGCCGCGGCCGGGACGGGAAAATCTCGAAGACTGGAAACTGGTTCTCCGTGGACTGCTGGAGCGTGGCCTACGCCGCGTGCTGCTCGTCGTGCATGATGATTTTTCCGGACTCCTGCCCATCACCCAGAGCTTGTTCCCCCAGGCCGATGTTCAGCTGTGTGTGGTCCACATGCAACGCAATGCCAGAAACCATCTCAGCAAACCCGATAACGCCGAGTTTCAACAGCGCTGGCGCGCCCTCAAGTCTTGCTGGAACCTCGAAGTTGGAAACCAACAGTTCGAGCAACTGTGTGAGCGCTTCGGCAAAACCTATCCCAGCTTCATCGCGGAACTGCACAAGAAGCGCCAGCACTACCTGGCCTTCCTCGCCTACCCAGAGGCCATTCGCCGCTCTCTTTCTACCACCAACGTGGTGGAAGCCCTCAACGGCCAGCTGGAAATTATGCGCCGCAACAGCGGTGGCTATTTCCACTCTGAGGACACCTTGAAGCTCAAGCTCGGCCTGGCGATTGCTTCCCTGGAGAACCGTTGCTGGAAAAGCCCGGGACGGGCCATTTGCGCTGTTCTGGCTCAGTTCAATGCCATGTTTCGGTCACGCTTCGAGGATGCCCTATGAGACTTCTCAAACACAACTTTCTTGACAAGTGCCAAGGTTGCAAACTCCTCCTGCGCCGTCCGCAACTGCCCTTCCGCCAGGGTTTTCTCCCTCCAGACCCAAAATGCAGTAGTGGCTCCATTGGTCGCCCAGATCCACGCCCACCGTAAGATGGTCGAGATTGGGGCAAAGCCCACCTCGCTGATGCTTTTCTCCGGCGCTCGCCGCTGCCACCTTTTTCGAATCCAGTTTTTCTTTCAGCTTCCCCACCAGTTCCGCCAGCACTTCCTTCGTATCCCGCCGCACCGCACCCCGCGACTTCGCCCCCTTCGATGGCTGTTCATTCTTCTTTCGAGACTTGTTATGCTTCTTCAAGGTCGATCTCCTTATCCGTTGTGATTGCACCCTCGAGTGCGTTGATCACTGGTAGCTTAACGCCATCCGTGATCGGGGATCGACCTTCTCATCCCATCTATGGCTGGCTCACTCAAAGCTTCCTTCGACCGCGATACACAGTGTTGGCCCATGACAATGTTGCCGATGACGTACTTCCAACCACTTGCAGTGCCGTCTGTGCTCTTCCATGTCGTTGAAGGTACTTGTAATCCGCTAACGGTGCAGCAGAGATTGGGGGGCGAATGGCACGTTCCCCACCATTGTTTTAACTGGCTTACCTGCCTTGCCCGACTATAATTGCACGCACAAATGGCTCTCACCCCTGGCACGATGCTTGGCCAATATGAGATCCTCTCGCCGCTTGGAGCGGGCGGCATGGGTGAGGTATATCGTGCGCGCGATTCCAGATTGAGTCGTGAAGTCGCGATCAAAGTCCTGCCTCAGTTAGTCTCATTGGAACCGGACCGCTTGTCCCGCTTCGAGCAGGAAGCGAGAGCCGCAGCCGCGCTGAACCATCCCAATATCCTCTCTGTCTACCAGATGGGAACTTATCTGGGCGTTCCGTACCTTGTATCAGAACTGCTGGAAGGCAAAACGCTAACCGAATGGATCAGGCTCGGGCCGCTGACGCCGCGCAAAGCAATCCAGTACGGAGTGCAAATCGCGCAGGGACTTGCGGCAGCGCACGAAAAGAGTATCGTCCACCGCGATCTGAAGCCCGATAATCTGTTCATCACCAAAGATGGAAGAGTCAAAATCCTGGACTTCGGTCTGGCCAAAATGCTGCAACCGAAAAACCCTGGACCTGACCTGCCGGCAACGGTCACAGTGCCTGGCGAGACTTGGGGAACGATGGGCTATATGTCTCCCGAGCAGGTGCGAGGACTAGCCGTCGACTACCGCTCCGACATTTTCGCTTTCGGGGTAATTCTCTATGAAATGGTTACGGGGAAGCGTCCGTTTCAGAAAGCCACATCGGCAGATACAGTGAGCGCGGTTCTAAACGAAGAACCTGCGTTCATTTCACAACTTCTACCGGACCAACCCTTAGCGCTCGAGAGGATCGTGCGCCGCTGCCTCGAAAAATATCCGGAGCACAGGTTCCAGTCAGCATCGGATCTAGCTTTTGCGCTTGAAGCGTTATCTGGTCCCGCACTATCGTCACCGAACGGCGCTCATCAGAATAAGGAGGACAAGCCGAGACGCTCCCGATTCGTTGTCGTGACAGCGCTGCTCGGTGCCCTCGTCGCTTTAGTGATTGCATATTTTTGGATGCAGCCTCCCCCGGCGCCTAAGGTTTCGAACTACATTCAGCTTACACACAGTCGAGAACCGAAGTCACTCATCGGGACTGATGGATCCCGGATCTACCTGGGCTTGGGCATCGGAAGCTCTGGAAGTTTCACTCCGCGCGGGATCGCCGAAATGTCGGTCGCAGGCGGCGAGCCAAAAAGGATCTCGCTCATGTCCTCTGCCGACATGATACCGATAGACTTGTCCTCGGATGGCTCAAACATTCTCGCTATCGACGGGCGAGGCGCGCCTCCCAAAGGTCCGCTGTGGAGTTTTCCTGTTCTGGGAGGTTCTCCGCGAAGGCTCGGAGACGCGATTGCCGAAACCGCCTCATGGTCTCCCGATGGCAAGATGCTGGCATATACCAATCTCGGTGAGTTGTTCGTGGCAAAGTCGGATGGAACAGAATCCCGCAAGCTGCTGACTGCTAAGGGCGACATTAAGACTGTCTCCTGGTCGCCTAATGGCGGCCACGTACGATTCGACACCACGGAGAGCGTCGGCACTCTCGGCCAGCAGATTATCTGGGAAGCCTCCGTGAGCGGAAAGGATTTGCATCGTGCGTTGCCAGGCGGCCCTGATCCATCAGACGATTGTTGCGGCAAGTGGACTGCCGATGGGAAATATTTCGTTTTTCAGTCCCACAGTCAAATATGGGCTGTTCCGAAAAAGGGCGGCTTTCTCCAATCGCAATTTAAGCCGATTCTCCTGACCTCTAGCCCGCTCTCCTTGTCGTCTCCACTTCCCAGCAAGGATGGCAAGAAACTCTTTGTGATTGGTCAAGACTACCGCGGCGAACTGATGCGCTACGATTCGAAATCAGGACAGTTCTCACCGTTTCTTGGCGGCATCTCAGCCGAATATATTGCCTTCTCGAAAGATGGTGAGTGGGTGAGTTATGTTTCCTATCGTGAAGGCACTCTGTGGCGCAGCAGACTGGATGGCGGCGACCGGCTGCAATTAACCTATCCGCCGATGTATGCCGTGTTGCCTCGCTGGTCGCCAGACGGGAAGAACATCACCTTCTTCGAGTTCGCGTCGAGCGTGGGTAAGCCTGCGAGAATGTATGGAATTTCGTCTGACGGCGGAACTCCCCGGCAATTGCTGCCGAATGATAGCCATCAGCAGTTAGACCCAAACTGGTCGCCCGATGGAAACAAGATCGTCTTCGGTGGTGAGTCTAATAGTCCCGCATCGTCGATTCGCGTCCTTGATGTCGCTAGCAATGGAGTCTCCGACCTGCCCGGTTCGCAAGGGCTCTACTCTCCGCGGTGGTCTCCAGACGGTCGACACCTTTCAGCATTTTCGGCGGACTCGATGAGGCTTCTCTTGTTCGACTTCCAAACTCAAAAATGGACTGAGCTCGCGACTGGGTCCTTGAGTTGGTTGAACTGGTCGCATGATGGGCTTTACGTTTACGTTTTAGACTACCGAGGAAAAGATGCAGTAGTGCGGATTCGCATTAGCGACCATAAACCGGAAAAGGTAGCTGACCTGAACAATTTCGCAACCGCCGGCCGATATGGGGGCTCTCTAGCTCTCGCACCAGACGATTCGCCTCTCCTGCTTCGCGACAGCGGAACTCAGGACGTTTACTCCCTCGACTGGGAAACTCCCTAAGCGCTGGAGCTACTCTTACCCGAACCCGGCGTGGTGGTTCCAGTGTGCATTGCGTCAATCGTGTGAATAAGTAATTAATTTTCCTCCTTCACCGACCCAGCCATGAGCTTTTCAATCCTGATGGGCAGCTCGCGAATACGCACCCCGGTCGCGTGATAAGTAGCCATTGTGAGTGCTGACGCGCATCCCGTTAGCCCGATTTCACCGATGCCGCGTGCACCGTATTCATTGAGTACCGGGTCAGGATAGTCCAGGAAGATACACTCAAGCTCGGGAACATCGGCGTTAACCGCCACCATGTAGTCGGCGAAGTTATTGTTGATGGGATGACCCGTGCGCGTGTCGTACACCGTCTCCTCAAGCATGCCCATGCCGATGCCCATCACCACCGCGCCCAGAATTTGGTTGCGCGCCGTCTTGGCATTCATCATGCGGCCGCCATCAACCACGCTAAGCCATCGGCTCACTCGCAGGCGCAGAATCTCCGGGTCCCACGCGACTTCACAAAAGTGCGCGCCGAAAGAGTGAATTGAATATTTCTTCATTTCGTCCGTGGGGCCGGTCTTAACTTTGCCGTCGAGTCCAACTAGGTTTTGTGACTGTAGTATCTCCTGGAAAGGCACACCGCTCGAAGGCGGTTTGTCTTGCGGATGCACACGCCCTTGTGTCATTTTTAATGATTTCGGATCGGCTCCAGAGAAGCCTTGATACTTGGCTGCGGCTTTGAGCACGGCATTCACGGCTTTGTCGCTCGCCTGATAGATAGCAGGGATCACGGTCGCAGTCGTAAAAGATCCGCCCGAAGTTGGCCCCGGTGGCAGAGACGTATCGCCTAAAACGACTTGAATTTTGTCCACTGGAATGCCGGTCCGGTCGGACACGACTTCGGCGAAAATCGTGTACGTGCCGGTGCCAATATCCTGCGTTGCGCATGACGCTCGCGCAGTGCCATCCGCGAGCAGGCGGACATGGACCTCCGCTTCCTGGCGATGACCCGGCCAAGTCATGGTCGCCATGCCCCAACCGAGAATTTCATCGCCTTTGCGCATGGATCCAACTTTGGGATTGCGCCGCTTCCATCCAAATCGCTCGGCACCCATTTGGTAGGCTTCGCGCAGACGCTTGCTCGACCAAGGTTTTCCCGATCCTTCATCCTTGTCCGCGTAATTGCGAAGGCGAACATCGATTGGGTCGAGATTCAACTTCACTGCAAGCTCGTCCATTGCGGACTCAAGGGCAAATAAGGACGGAGTCCGCCCCGGCCCGCGCATGGGAGTGGGAGTGCCGGTATTCATCCGGATCTCACGCTGCGTACCCTTCACATTCGGACAGCTATACAGCATCGAGGTTGGGTCAACGCAGTCTTCGAGGTAAGCATCGATGAACGAAGTGCTCTGCCGGACTTCATTGATCGTCGCCAGAAGCTTGCCGTCTTGCGTTGCTCCCAAACGGACGTGTTGCTCAATTGTCGGACGATGTCCGACTGTGGTGAACATTAGCGTGCGAGGCACGCTGACCTTTACTGGGCGCTCAAGGTGACGAGAACCAATGGCAGCTAACCACGAGTGCGGCCAGGGAAACAACTTGCAGCCGAAACCTGAACCGATGAAGCGCGAAATCACCTCTACCGATTCCATTGGCACCCCGAGCACTTGCGAAGCGACATTACGGTGGTTCACGACGCCCTGCGAAGTTTCGTATAGCGTGTACTTTTGCTTTGCCTTGTCCCACACCGCAATGGTTGCGTGCATCTCCATCGGATTGTGGGTTTCGACCGGAGTAACGTAGGTGACATCGAGCTTTACCGGCGCTTGCTGGAAGCCAGACTCTGCGTCGCCGCGCGCCTGGTGAGCCTGCGGTTCGCCCGTCGGCTGAGCAGCACGGTCGAGGCGCACTACCGGCGGCTTCGCCTCATAATCTACACGGACGTGAGAGGCGGCATCCAGCGCCTGCTCAAAAGTCTCCGCGATCACCAGCGCAACAAATTGGCCATAGTAGTAGACCCGGTCATCTTCAAAAGGAGGCCGGCTCTCTCCGGGACGGCTTTGGTCTTCAAACTGATTGGCTGGATGATACAGATGCTCGATATTGCCGTGGTGGAGGATCGCCAAGACGCCCGGCATCTTCTCAGCCTCGGCGGCGTCGATACCACCGACCCTGCCGTTTCCAATGGTGCTGGCTACACCGACCCCGTACACCAAGCGGTCAAAGTAGTAGTCAACACCGTACTTAGCACGGCCAGTCACTTTCCATTTGCCGTCAATTCGCGTAAATGGCTGGCCGATTACCGAATCACTCATGATCTTTCTCGTCGTTATACATTGCTCGTTGCAGTTTTGAGCGCGCGGACCAAAGTACGCTTTGCCAATTCAACCTTGAATGCGTTGTCGTGCAGCGGTCTGGCTCCGCGCAATGCCGCCTCAGCTGCCGCGTGAAAATGTTTTTCGTCGGGTTGCTGCTTCTGGAGCACGTGTTCAGCTTCGACTGAGCGCCAGGGCTTGGTACCTACTCCACCTAACGCAATGCGCACGCGTTCGATGCGGCCGCCTTGCAAGAGCGCTACCACCGCTGCCGAAGCCAGTGCGAACTCATAAGAAGCGCGGTCGCGACGCTTTAGATAATAAGAACGCGTTCCGCTTGGGAGTGGCGGCAGGGTCACGTACGTGATCAGTTCGCCCGGTGCGAGCACATTTTCGCGCTGAGGTGTTGTGCCCGGCACGAAATAGAAATCATTAATTGGAACGGTGCGCTCGCCCTGCTGTCCGCGAAGATGAATCACCGCCTCCAGCGCCATCATTGCAATGCACATATCCGAAGGGTGAGTAGCAATGCAGTGTTCGCTCGTGCCGAGAACCGCGTGCATCCGATTGAATCCGTCGATCGCCGCGCAGCCTGAGCCGGGCTTTCGCTTGTTGCACGCGTAATTCGTATCGCGGAAGTAGTAGCATCGCGTGCGCTGCAGCAGGTTGCCGCCGGTTGTCGCCATGTTTCGAAGTTGCGGCGAAGCTCCGGAAAGTAACGCCTGAGACAGCACCGCGTATTGCTGTTTTACGAGCGCGTTATGGGCCAGATCACTATTGTGGACCATGGCCCCGATCTTCAGTCCTCCGTCTGGCGTCTTTTCGATCTGGTCGAGCGGCAGACCGTTTATGTCGAGCAGACCGGTAGGACGCTCCACATTGAGCTTCATCAGGTCCACCAGCGTTGTGCCGCCCGCGATGATCTTTACTCCTGGCGTTCCGGCGGAATTAACCGCGCTGGTGACTTCACTCGCCTTTTCGTAATGGAATGCCTGCATGGAAAAATCTCTTTCGTTAAAAGCGAAGATGCGTTTGCAGCTACGCCCGCCGCCGCGCCTGCTGTACCGCAGCCACTATGTTGGTATATGCGCCGCACCTGCAGATATTTCCGCTCATACATTCGCGTACATCGTCGTCATTAGGCCCGCAGGGTTCTTTCAACAACGCCGCTGCCGACATCATTTGTCCTGAAGTGCAGTATCCGCATTGAAATCCATCGTGCTCGAGAAAGGCGGCCTGAACCGGATGCAACTCGCCATTTTTTTCCAGTCCCTCGATAGTCGTGATCTCATCGCCCTGATGCATGATGGCGAACGTGAGACAGGAATTCACCCGCCGCCCGTTTACGTGAACTGTGCAAGCGCCACACTGGCCATGATCGCAACCTTTCTTCGTGCCGAAGAGTTGCAGGTTCTCGCGCAACGCATCGAGCAGCGTCACGCGCGGTTCAAGTCGCAGTCGATGATCTTGCCCGTTGATCCTGAGCACCATCTCTACCTCTTCAACTGTCTCTGGTCCGGTGCTCGCCGGAGCCGCCACTCCTTCCTGGGCATCCGCCTTACGCAGCCACGGACCGCCAGCCGCCGCCATGCCGGCCATAGTCCAGCCAAGAAACGAGCGCCTTGAGACTCTGGCCCGCGCGGAATCGGCCGATTCGCGCTTTTCTATGTTTTCTTCACCATGGGTGTTGCTGCACCCGATTGGATCGTTGCCAGATTGAACGTTGTTGACAGAGGGCAGATCTTGGTTCGTGCCGGACGGCTCTTGAGATTTGTCCTCGGATTTGTGGGAAGGGGGAAAGCGTCTCTCCAACGTCTCTACCTCACAGACATAATCGGATAGCAAGAGATGAAACGCCGATCCCCGAAGAGATGTGCTTACGTTCCGAATCTCTACGCTAATGCTGATTATGGGAAGGCTGGGATTAGGTACGGAATACGGTTACAAGCGCATAAGCGTCGGGGGATTGCTGTAGCTGTTGTGGAAAACTCGCATTGATCAATCCCCTGAAGTCCTTTTCTTCCCGATAGCTTCTCACGTAAAGGGGCATGTCCAGCCGCCGCAAGATGGAGCTGGAAAAATAAAGGCGTCGTTGAACATGACGTGCCCGCTATGCAGCCAGACTGTCAGTCCTTCGGAACGAATGCCATTGAAAGCCATTCAAGGCTCCGCCTTAGTTCCACCGCACTTAAGCCGAGTTCCCATGTACGAAAAATCAGACAGGAGAATCGAGGAAACGCATTTGTCAAATTGTTGTCCATGGCTTGAAAAGTCTTGGATAACAGCGAAGGATGGTATATGGTGGCCGACACGAAAGTAAGGACGAGGAGAACAGATGAACTGAAGACTCCCGCATGGATTCCGGATTTGTAAGACTTGAGTTGGCGA
>JAOAPG010000221.1 GCA_025462785.1 Acidobacteriaceae bacterium | reverse complement strand
CTTTTCATATGCAAAGCATTCGAATGTAAAGCACAGAAGCTGTTGATCCTATAGTGCCCATGTAGTGAACCCAAATCACAGGAGGGGCGCTCAAGAATGTGGAATACACAGGCAGCCAGTATGAAATAACTCCCGCCAATCGTAGAGAAGTTGAATCCGGCCTTACAAAAATCCGCAAAATTCTGCACGATAAGTTTGATACGAAGGTAGTCCTCGCAGTCGAGAAAAAGCGCCACAAAGCGGAGATCACGATCAGTCCGCGCAATGGTCCATTAGTAGCCCTGGCTCAATCCGGAGACATGAATTCGGCGATCAACGAAGCTTTGGATCATTTGGAGAAGCAAGCAGTGAAGTACACGACGAAATGGCGCACCAAGAAGCGTCACAACCACAAGAGCGAAAGCCCGAAAAACTCCAACGGGAAAAAATGGAACGGGGAGTCATCCCAGAAGAGTATGCAGGAGACCGTTTCCGTCGCCGTTGGCCTTACGGAAACCACCTCAGTGCCTGTTGTCGTTCACAAGTTCCCCGCGGTGGCAAAATTCACGGAAGTACATGTGGTTCGCTCAGATGAAGCCGTGGCGATGCGTCCCATGACTCTAGAAGAAGCCATTAAAGAGGCGCACTTCAAGGACCGGGATATATTTGTTTTTCGCGATTCGAAAGGCAAAGTCATGGTGCTCCACCGGACGCGAGATGGGAAGATGGAACTGATCGAAGCGCCCTAACTCTTTTCTTTCGGCACAAATAAGTGTTCCATCCTTGCCCGCACGGCGCGCCATTTTACGTTGCTCGCGTTCCCGGCTTTCTCGATATAAGGGGCCAAATCCCTCTCGCTCGCCAAGCCTTTGTCTCTTAGCAGAAGAAGAAGCGCGCCGTTCTGGGTTTCCAGTTCTTCAAGGTGATTTAGCAAATCCCTCAGAACTTCTTCCACCGGGTTCTCACTCATACCATCCCCCTTGTCGCCGCGAGCGGTTGCTCTCGTCTTCTGACCAAAGTCAACGTTTGATGCTGGATCCAAACAGGACGTCCAAAGCGGAAACCAATTCATTTCAGAAATCCGGGGCATTACTTCGGTGATGGTTTCACACTGGTCCACATCGCTCCACAGGCACAGAACGTGCTACAAACGGGTCATGCGGAGGTGAGTCTCGCGTGTTGCGGTTGGATTACTTATCTTGTGGACTAACGGTGCTTTCGACGATTCTGGTGGGACGGAAATGTTGGGAGGGCTGGGGACTAGCTGCTATTAATAGCGTCATCATTTGCATTATAGGAATTAGAACTTCGCAGTGGGGCTTTGTTCCAGCTAATCTGTTCTGCATCATCCTTTACGGTATGAATCTGCGTTCGTGGCGCAAACCGCAGGAAACCTAGTTGGGCGTTTCGCGGACGCTAGAGTTCTGAGAGGAAAAGTGGGAGTGTGCTGCCGGTTAGGCCAGCGTTTTGAAAATGGCTTGCCGCTGGCCACAGTTAACCGACCACCTGCATCCTGTTACTTCGCTTGGCTCTGCTCCTTGTCTTTGGCGTCTTTGGCCTGAATAGAAAGCAATTCGACTTCAAATATCAGAGTGGAATTTGGTCCGATCTCCGGGCTGGGGCCGCGTTGGCCATAAGCTAAGTCAGACGGAATAAAAAGTTGCCACTTGGATCCTACCGGCATGAGCTGCAGCGCTTCGGTCCACCCTTTGATAACTTGATTGACACCAAACGTCGCGGGCTGGCCATGCTTGTAGGAGCTGTCAAATTCCGTGTTGTTCAGAAGAGTACCTTTGTAATTGCAAACGACGGAGTCAGTGGCTGTGGGCTTTGGTCCCGCGCCTTCTTTAAGAATCTTGTACTGAAGCCCGCTGGGTAGCGTGACGACACCTTCTTTGGTCTTGTTGGCAGCAAGAAATGCCTCGCCTTCCTTCTTGTTGACCTCTCCGACTTGTTGCATTTTCTCCTCCTGCTTTTTTCGTACATCGTTCTGGAGTGAGGTCAGCGCAGTCTTCATTTCCTCGTCAGTCAATTGGGGCTTGCTGTCGGCCAATGCATCCTTCAATCCGCGAAGAAGAATGGCAGGGTCAACGTCAACAGAATCCCTGTGCAGGCTCTTCCCAATATTCAATCCGATGGCGTAGCTAGCCTTGTCTTTCTGAGTCTTAAGTGGCAATGCTGCTCGGCTTTTCGCCGTCGGCGCATGGTGAGCCTTTGTAGTTGCCGTTTGTCCAGTCTTTGCTGCTGGTGGCTGTTGAGGAGTTGATGCCGGAGTCTGCTGGGCTGGGGAGCTTCCAAGCAGCATCATGCCGGACGTTAATAGGGCTACCGCCAGTGTGGATGATCTTTGCATACAGCATTTTCGCATTGCCCTGACGGCTTCGGCAAACCCGCTCACTTGTGGGTTTAGAGGTAAAACTTCAGCGCAAACTGAATTTCTCGAGGCGCGCGAGCTCCGGCGGCATAGCCAAATTGCGAAGTTCCGAATTCCAGAGCCGTTGGCTCCTGACTTATAGCGCAACGAGCAGAACAGGGCGGCGGACAAGTTTCCGTTTTGGCAGTACACGCGAGAAGTTCGTAAGATTCACTATGGCTAGCAACTTTCACATTATTTCGATTTGATACTATTAGTTACGAAGATGCTGGAAGTCAAGCAGAAATTACTGAAAACAAAGATTGGACAAACGAAACAAAACGCTATAAAAGGAAATAGCAATCACAAGCCGATATTTTCAGGCTGCAACACTGTTGCGCTACCTGGATCAGATTATTGTGCTAAACGAAGAACGTAGACGCGCCATCCTCGAGCTGCTGAACCGCGACGGCCGGGTCCTTGTCACCGAACTGGCAGATCGGTTTGAGACATCACAGGTAACAATTCGCAAGGATTTAGAGGTGTTACACGAGCAAAGGCAAGTCCACCGCACCCATGGCGGCGCTTTGCCTGCGCGCGAAGGAGCGCTCGAGGATCCAACGCTCCGCGAGAAAGAACAGCTTCACCGTAAAGAAAAACTGCACATTGCCGAAGCCGCCGCTCGCATGGTGAAAGAAGGCCAAGTCGTCATTTTGGATTCCGGCACAACCACCACAGCCATTGCGCGAGCGCTGCGTGAGTTTCATACGCTTACAGTTGTGACAAACGCGGTCAATATTGTGACCGAGTTGGCTGGAACAAGCATTGATGTGATTCTTACAGGTGGGACACTGCGGACCAATTCGTTCTCTCTAGTCGGTCCGATTGCGGAAGACACATTGCGCCATCTCAGTGCGGACCTATTGTTTCTTGGTATGGACGGTTTCGACGTGAACTATGGTCTGAGCACGCCGAACCTGTTGGAGTCGAAAGTGAATCGCGTGATGCTAGAAGTGTCGAAGCGAACCGTAGCCGCGTGCGATTCAAGCAAGTTCGGACGGCGAAGTCTTTCATTGATCGCTCCGCCGTCAGCAGTTCAAGAGGTCATCACTGATCGCGGTATCACCAGGTCTGATCTGAAAAGTCTAAAGAAAGCTGGTATTGAGGTTACCCTTGTCTAATCAGTCGAGCTCTCATTCATCGTCGGTCGTTGCAGACGACGGCAATAATCAATCTCCCACAAAGAAAGCCGGAGCGCATAGCCTCGCTGAAATCCTTTCGCAGCCGGAGTGTTGGCGTACCTGCATAGAAGATCTTCACCAGAGTAAGAAGCTGGAGCAGGTAAGCAAACTGTTTGGCAAAGCCGAGGAGTGGCTGTTCATAGGTTGCGGATCGAGTTACTACCTGGCGCTGTCCGCAGCGGCAACTATGGGCGCCTTAACCGGACTTCGGGCCCGTGCGGTTCCGGCATCGGAGATCCTCCTCTACCCGGACCAGGTGCTCACGGCCACAACAAACTGTGTGCCAGTGCTCATCTCGCGGTCAGGGCGCACTTCCGAAGTGCTCAAATCCGCCGAGTTGTTGAAGTCGAGAAGCATTCCGACGCTGGCCATTAGCTGCGCTCCTGGTCAGCGATTGGAACAGCTCGCCACGAATACGATCCTTCTCCCGGCGGCCGACGAGCAGAGCACGGTAATGACACGGTCGTTCAGCTCGATGCTGCTGACGTTGCAGGCTCTTGCCGCCACTCTGGCCGGAGACACCGGTTTCCTTAATTCTATTTCGCAATTGCCGGCTGCAGCCGCGATAACGATGAAGCATTTACCGTCGTCCATCCGTGACTTCGTCGCAGTGCACGACTTTGCCGACTACGTCTATTTAGGACAAGGTCCGTTTTATGGCTTGACGTGTGAAGGCGCCCTGAAGGTTACGGAGATGTCCGTCTCTTACGCTCAGGCTTTTCACACGCTTGAATTCCGGCACGGACCGAAATCTGTCGTAGGTCCCGAGACTCTGCTCGTATTCCTACTTTCCGAGACTGGTTACCAGGCAGAATGCGATGCGCTGGAAGAGATGAAGTCCCTGGGCGGTACGACGATTGCGATCACGAATCAATCGGACGCAAGGATCCGCGCAGCATCGGACCTAGTTGTGGAACTCAATCTGGATATTCCGGAACTAGTCCGTCTGGCGGCCTATCTATTCACAGGACAACTTGTTGGACTCTATTCCGGACTGAAAAAAGGACTTGATCCTGATTCGCCTAGAAACCTGAGCCGAGCTGTAGTTCTGAACGGATAAGCGTTGGCCTACACTGAAGCAACGTCATAAGTGAGCCAGCTATTGCTGGCTCACTTCCAACAGAAGATTCTGCTTGAATTCGGTCTTTAGTTTGGGAGTCGTTCCCGCAACTGCTTGGACTGAGCCCAAATCCTTACCATCCGTATAATCCGCGATGTGATAGTTTCCTGGCTTCAGACCACGCAGCTCCACTTCTCCCTTCCAAGGTGTTTCATTTGGCGCAAAAAATGCGTAATACATTTTCCCGTCTTTTGAGATTGCGTACGCCTCAGGTGAATCGTAGCCGTACACGTAGAGATCGAGAAATGTGCCCTTGGAGAGCATTTTTTGGTTGTAGATTCCGATCCACTTTTTCCAGTGCTCTTCCTTTTGCTGCGTAAGCATTACGTTCTTGAACTTCGGGCCCGGATCGGGCCAGACAAACTTTGTCCCAACCACCCCTCCAGTGCC
>JAOAPG010000211.1 GCA_025462785.1 Acidobacteriaceae bacterium | reverse complement strand
GCGGCCGTCTTAATGACGACCGGCTCACCCCCTTCGAGAAGTGTCCGGAGACCTTCGTCGAGCGGCACGGCATTGCGGTCGCGAACAAAATCCGCGGTGAGCCCAATCTGCTGCGCCAGAATAAGCTTGTCCCCGTCCAGTAATCGGAACCATGCCGCGTTTGCCCCGGTCAGCGATCTCAATTCTTCCAGGGCAGTCGCCATCATGGGCCCGTGCTGCTGGGCGCGCGCTATGGTCGTAGTAAGGGAATTTAGAACACCTAGTCGGCGCGTCCGCATTCTGGAGTCATCGAACACGACCAGAAGCAGACTGAGTCCGAAGATTACGTCCAAAATCAGATCAGAATCGGGAGGAAAGCTGAAATTTAGCGGACTCCAATGTAATTCGACAGGCCCCTCATTGAGATGCAGAAATAGCAGGCTCGCGCCTAGAAGCCAGGGACCAATCTCCCACCTTGCCCACCGAAAGCGGATCACTTGAAACGCCGCGGCAACCGCAATAAACCGGTATGCCACTTCCAGAGCCACCCGCAGAGTGATGGAGTCAGGCCACCATAGTACGCGAAGAACGGCAAAGGTCATCACACTCGCAGTTATGGCGAACAAAGGCAGAAGCATGTGGCGAGCATGGGTATAAACAAGTACAGCCGCGGCAAATACACAAACCGCAAGCATGAATTCCGCTTGAGAAACTGCCACTACGAAGGAAGGCAGTGGAGAGAAGCTATGAAGAGTGACACGAGAAACAAAATAAGCGAGCCAACCGACGATCCATAAGAGCAAATAGCGTTCGCGAAAAGTGCGAAAAACCAGCAGGCTCGCCGCGAGAATGACGAGCACAGCCGATTCCTCAGCCACCGATTTAGGGGCAAATAGGTACCCGGCGCCGAAAAAGTTGCACAAGACGGAGAAATTCATCGTGATGGAATTCACGGAGCGCTAGCCTTTGATAGCACGTTTCGGCCAGTTACCAATGGGCTTTCCGATACCCATTGGTTACTTTCGGCACGTCGGAACTAAGTTAAAATGGGGCGTACACTGAATCATTCCAATGCCTTCCGACCGTATCTTGGTAGTAGACGACGAAGAACCGATCCGAGAGATTGTTACCTCCATGTTGAACGCGGCTAATTACAAATGCCGCCAAGCAGCGTCTGGTCTTGAAGCTCTGGCCATACTCGACTCTGGAGAAGAATTCGAGCTCATGCTGTCCGACCTAATGATGGCGGAGCTCGACGGCATCGGCCTTCTCGAACGCGCAAAAGAACGTTTTCCCGATATCCCGGTAGTCATGGTGACCGCCGTCCACGACATTTCTGTTGCTCTAGCCGCTATCAGAAATGGAGCTTACGACTATCTGCTCAAGCCTTTCGAGCGTGAGCAACTGCTCGCAACAGTGCGCAGGGCGCTCGAAAATCGACGTCTCAAGCTAGAAAATCGCGCCTATCAAACCAATCTTGAGGCACTGGTTACGGCAAAAACGCAGCAACTGCGGCAGACCATAGGGAATCTGGAACGGTCCTATGACATCACCTTGGAGGCCTTGGGCGATGCGCTGGATCTCAAGGACGCAGAAACTGAAGGTCACTCCAAGCGAGTCACAGCCTTCACCATTGCTATCGCCCGCGCTATGGGATTGCCAAAAGATCAAATTGCTGTAATCGCTCGCGGAGCGTTTCTCCATGACATCGGGAAAATGGCGATTCCCGACGCAATTCTTCGCAAGCCCGGCGCGCTAACACCGGAAGAAGCGGAGATCATGCGCGAGCACTGCTACCGTGGGTACAAAATGCTTGCTAAGATTCCGTTCTTAACCGAGGCGGCAGAAATCGTCTATTCGCATCAGGAAAAATTTGACGGAACTGGCTACCCGCGCGGCCTGAAGGGCGAAGAAATCCCGCTTGGCGCACGCCTTTTCTCGGTAGCCGACACACTCGATGCGATCACGTCGAACCGCCCTTATCGTCCCGCGCAAACCTTGGGTGCTGCCCGGATAGAAATCGAGAAGTGGTCTGGCCGGCAGTTCGATCCGGAGGTTGTGAAAATGTTCCTCTCCATGCCGGAAAATATTTGGGCGGACCTTCGGAAAGAAATTGATGCGCAGAATTATCGCTTCGCCTATTCCACTCCGGCAAAAGCGTCGTCATAATTTACATTAGCGATCTTTGGGGACGTCCACCCCGCAAGATAAGCGCGCTTCCGCGTTCTTCGTACAGCAGTTCCGCAAGATAGACTTGTCACAGATCGGAGACTGACGATGAAGACACTCACCACTGTCTGTTTCACAGTTTTGATTTTCTCCAGCTACTCCGCAATGGCGCAGGAACATCCGGCAGTCACCGCTCAGCCCAATACTGTTTTTGTGGGTGCAGACGGTAAGTTTGAAGCCAGCCCTGACACTGCTCTGGTCCAATTCGAAATCTCAGCCCAAGAAGACAATTCGAAAGCCGCTTACGATCGTGCCTCGAAAGCTGCGGAGCAGGTTCGGCAGATTTTGCGCTCCAACGGAATCGAACCGAAAGCTGCGGAGATTGGCTATTATGCCGTCCAGCCGGTCTATGACTACCGTAGCGCCAAGCAGAAAGTGGTCGGATACCGTGTGAATGCAAATGTATCGTTGAAGCTGAAAGATTTTTCTAAGGTCGCACCCATCGTCCAGCAACTCTCGGATAGCGACGTTACAAATCAGAGCGTAAGTTATACGCTCGAAGACGTTGATGTAGCAAAGACAAAGGCAGTGGAAGATGCTTATCGGCGTGCGCGAGAGTTAGCCGCTGCACTCGCCCGAGCCGGTGGACGAAGCGTCGGACAGCTTTCTTACGCCTCCGTTGATACTTTCGAGAACGTTCGGCCTGTGCCCGTGAGAGCGCGTCCTATGGCAGCCATGAATATGGGCGCTCAACAAGCCGCGCCGACGGAAGAGTTCAGCCCCCAGAACTCCACAGTGACTGCGCGCGTAAATGCAGTATTTGAATTGAAGTGAGTTAAAGTAAGGGATCTTTCAAGACTAAACGGTACTCTGCGCAATCATCAGAGGAACGGCCCGCATTTACCGCCTAATCCTGTCTCCATCCAACGCAACATCTCTTTCAATCACCATCTCGAACGTCGTTCCGGCCATCATCTGGATGTCCTTGCCGCGGGAGAGCGACGCTATGGCCATGCCGACAGCGCCGCCCGCTCCCGCACCGATCAATCCACCTTTAACTCCATTGCTAAGGCCGCCAATGATCGCCCCGGTACCCGCCGTACTTGCGACAGTTCCAGCCTTATGCCCGGCGTCGCTATCCTCCTGAATCGTTCCCTCTTTGTCCTTAACTGTTGTGCGATCGACGCCTGCGGAATTTTCAATCGATCCCGGCAGCATTACCGTATATCCACTAGGATAGATCAAGGAAGTGAAATGCATGAGAACTTCCGCCCGTCCTTTAACGTGGCCGCCGCGTTGAATGTGGCTGATTCTTCCCTGCACATACGTTCCAGCAGGTACTAAGACTCGATCGTTAATTGCTATTGGGAATGTTGTTTCTGCATAGACTGCATCGCCTTCGCGAGTGCCTTTCGTGGATATCGCGTATTTAAGAGAAAGCGGGACGCGAGTGCCCGCAGGAATGACTACTTGGTTAGCTGGTTTCGCGGTGTTGGTTGTTATTGCGGGAACAGGATCGCTAAGCCGCTTGGCATCCGGCGTAGACACGGGAGCAGCTTGACCGAATCCAACCGCAGCTAGTGCGAGCAAAATTGCTAAAATTCGCATGGAGACTCCAAGGGAGAGCAGTATAACCGCAGGCCGTTAGAACCCATATCACAATTTGTAGGATGCAAGTTGAGCCCGGAAAACATGGTAGCAAGCCGATTTTTTGGTGAGCAGTTTGTCTGAGCGCAGGCCTAAACGCCGCTCCGTTTCAGCTGACTCTCGCGCACGTTTCCCATAAACTGCGATTGTAGTTTTTGGGCACACAGCTCGCCGCAGACGTGTAAAGTGCCCTCTTTAGCGGCAATTTCTTCATCCCACGGGCACAAGTAAAGTACCGGGCGACCGAACTCGCCGAACGAGGTCCACATGAGCCACCAGCGGTCGCTAGACCGCTTCAGAGTTCCGCAGTTCGGTCCGGCGCATCGATGAAGACCAGCGCTGGCTGGAGTTCCTGAATAACCAGATCCCATGAGTTTGATTTTCTCAAATTAGAGCGCTGCCTATTGTAGCGAATTGAGCGCCCGCTGTGAACCAGGAGTTGGTTTACTTATAAATCAGGTACTTCTGCCTGATCTGCGCAAACTTCTCCAGCGATTCCCGCCAATCTTCTGCAATCCGCCGCGGGTCTTCGCCTTGGGAAATGGCGTCGAACACGCTCTGGTTTACCAGCAACTGATTCATGCGCTCCATGTGAAATTGTTCCGGATAAAGTTTGCGCAAAGCAGAAGCTATTTCAATGCCAAGCTCAGGAGCGTCAAAGGCATTGCGTTCCGTCAGGACAATGTTCACTCCACCGCACCTCTGATTTTCGTGGGTGCTCGCCGTCGGAGTGAAACTCGTACCCACGAAGCGCACCCCTGAAATGTTTCTAGCGTTCAGATATTGTGCGAGTTCGCGTCCGTTAATCCAAGGCGCGCCAAGCAATTCAAAGGGAGTATCGGTTCCGCGTCCCACTGAAACATTTGTGCCTTCCACCAAAGCCACGCCAGGATAGAGCGTAGCCCCGGTCAGACTGCGCAGGTTAGGCGAAGGATTGACCCACCCCAGCCCTGTAGAGTCGTACCAGTCGCCTCGTATCCATCCGTCCATCGGGACGACGGTGAGGTGAGCATGGATGTTGCGTTCTTCATTGAACATCTTCGCGAGCTCGCCCATGGTCATGCCATGTCGAACAGGAACCGGCATGTAATTCGTGAAGCTGTCGTGCCCGACCTCCGTCAACGGGCCTTGAATGAAGGAACCTGTAATCGGATTCGGACGGTCCAGAACAATGACTTCGATTCCAGCCTTGGCAGCCGCCTCCAGAAAATATCCCAGCGTCGATTCGTAGGTGTAAAAGCGAACGCCCGCATCTTGGATGTCAACCACGACCGCATCCAAGTTTCGGAGAAGATCGAGAGACGGACGCCGCGCCGCATCACTCGCGCCGTAAACGCTATACACAGGAACGTTCGTTGCGGCATCAAGCGAATTGCCGATGCCGGTAGTATCAAGCGCGCCGGTTACACCGTGCTCGGGACTGACGATGGCATCCAATGAAATGCCGGGTGCTTTGGACAAAACATCAATGGTGCGCTGTCCCTGAGAATCGACTCCGGTCTGATTCGTTAGCAGTGCAATTCGTTTCTTCGAACGAGCCGGATTAGCCACTGCCGCCGGATCAGATGTTGCAACGTTAGGACTCTCGCCGCGAAGTACATCAAAGCCATGGGACTCAAGTACGTCAATCCCGGTTTGTACTGCGCCGTTCCGACTTGCCATCTTTCGTGCTGCGGTCTGCGTTTCGTTGTATCCAGTGATGCTCCGCCAGCGCATCTCTTCTTTCTCTTCGATCGTCAACGGTAGAGCCGCCGCAACCGCAGTGGCAACCTTAGACCGCAGGGCAACGGCAGTTCCCTTCCCGCGCGGATGGACGCCATTGGTTAAAAGAACAATGAATGTCTTTGTCGTCGGATCAATCCACAAAGACGTGCCCGTAAACCCCGTGTGTCCGAATGAACCGACCGGCAACAAGTCGCCGCGATTGCTGGAAAACGGCGAATCAATGTCCCAACCAAAACCTCGCAGCACTGTCGACGTCGGAGGCTGTTGAGGCGTAGTCATTTTCTCGACCATCAGTGGTGACAATACCGGACTGCCGTTTATTAAGGCTTGCGCAAACTTCGATAGATCGTCCGCCGTCGAAAATAGGCCGGCATGTCCGGCGATTCCGCCCATGCGCCTTGCCGTTGGATCATGGACGACCCCCCGTAGCATTTTGTTGCTTTCGTCGTACTGAGTGGGGGCAATTTTCCGCAACCAGGCTGCGGGTGGCAGAAAGCGAGTATGGGTCATCCCCAAAGGGACGAAAATATTCTTCTCACAGTACTTGTCGAGCGTTGTTCCGGAGACCCGCTCAACCAGCGCACCAAGCGTAATGAAGTTGATGTCGCTGTACAGAAACCGCGATCCCGGGGGAGAATTTGGCGTGACAGCGAAGGCCGTACGAAATGCCGTATCGCGTCCCTGCCACGGCTGACCCAGGTCTAAATCCTCCGGCAGCCCAGAATGATGTGTCAGTAGTTCCCGGACAGTGATATCTTCTTTTCCGTTTTGCCCAAATTCCGGAAGATATTTTGTGACAGGCTCATTTGGACGAACTTCGCCGGCTTGTATCAGCTGCATTACAGCAGTTGTTGTAGCGACTACCTTTGTGAGCGACGCCAGGTCGAAGATAGTATCAACGGTCATCGGCTCGCGACGCGGTTCCAACGCGCGATTGCCGAATGCCTTTCGATAAACAACTGTTCCGTTATGCCAGACCAAAAGCACGGCACCAGGAACCTGGCCGTTGTGGATCGCCTCTAGAACAATATTGTCGAGAACGCCCAGACGCGGAGAGATAGCGGATTGCTTCTTCGTCTGTGCGCGAGCAGGTGAAGAAACAATGCCAAAACCCGAAGCAGTTATCAGTAAGCACGCAGCCGAGCGTCGCCAAAACGAATTGATCATGGTTCTCACGATCTTCTGAATGTACACAACGCGAGATCAATAACTCAAGGAACGGAAGTAAGGAGGTGCCATTTGTGCCACAGGCATGTGCTTTACCCACTTCCCTAATCTTGCTATAACCGAACAGCGCTCGAAACTAGCTTATGCGCAGCACCCTTGCTTGAGCAGAGTTCTCTGAAGAACACTTCAAATCCATTGGCGCCCTTCCTCGCTCCCGCTTACGAGCGTCAGGACACAGTCTTTGCCCGTGCGTTCGAAATTCTGTCGCAAGCGATCGCCGCACGGGCATTCCCTGGAGCATCGATAGCGGTCACGCGTAAGAACAAACTGGTCGCTTCAAAGGCTTTCGGACGATTCACCTATGAACCGGATTCACCAGAAGTAACGACCGGCACGATATTTGATCTAGCATCCGTGACCAAAGTTGTCGCCACTACAAGCATGGCAATGATTCTCTATGAACGAGGACTGCTCGATCTCGAAACGCCTGTTGCCGCAATCGTCCCTGAATTTGCCGATGCCGGAGTCAAAGATCCGCGACGCAAGAATGTGACGATCCACATGCTTCTGGCGCACTCTTCGGGATTGCCTGCTTACGAAAAGTTATTTCAACGGTCGAACACCAGACAAGAGCTTTTTAATGCGGCTCTGTCCACTCCGTTGACTGTGGATCCCGGCAGCCAGGCCGAATACAGCGACATCGGATTCATCATCCTAGGCCTCGCGCTCGAGCGAATCGCAGATGAAAACCTAAGCCAATTTTGCCAGCGTGAGGTCTTCGGACCGGCAGGCATGTCCCGTACAGGGTTCAATCCTCCGCCTGAATGGAAGCTATCAATTCCGCCGACCGCAAATGATCAGGCATTTCGCCATCGAATCATTCAGGGTGAAGTGAACGACGAAAACGCCAGCGTACTCGGCGTAGTCGCAGGACACGCAGGTGTTTTCGCGACCGCCGAAGACGTAGCTCGCTTTGCCAGCTTGCTGGTTCACCGCGGCCAGCCTCTGGTTCGTCCGGAAACGCTCGCAGTTTTCACACGCCGGGAACCCGCACCACCCGGCACGTCCCGAGCACTGGGATGGGACACACCCTCCCAACCATCGCAATCCGGAAAACACTTTTCGCTGAATTCCTATGGACATCTCGGTTACACGGGAACTTCAGTGTGGATTGATCCTGCACGTAAGCTTTCCGTTACACTGCTCACCAATCGAACCTGGCCAGACTCAAATAGTCAGGCCATCAAAGAAGTCCGCCCGAGGTTCCACGACGCTGTACTTGAAATCATCGACGCACTGCCAACAAAGGACGCAGATTGAAAAAAGCAAGAAAGAAAGCCCCCGATCTCAGCCAGCTCTCGACCGAGCAAACGAACCCCGCGTCCAATGATCTCGACTTGAAGTCCTCGCTGGAGATCGTCCGCATCCTTAACGACGAAGACGCCAAAGTTGCCGCAGCCGTCGAGCGTGCGTTGCCGCAGATTGCCAACGCAATCGACATCATCGCTACCGCTCTTAAAAACGGTGGCCGACTGATTTACGTGGGAACTGGTACCAGTGGCCGGATCGCGGCTCTCGACGCCGCCGAATGCCCGCCAACTTTTAGCACAAATCCAAAGACCGTCCAGTTCGTCATCGCAGGTGGCGTAAAAGCTCTAGGCGCAGCGGTCGAGGCCAACGAGGACTCGCCCAAGTTCGGCGAAGCGGCCATTGCCAAGAAGAAACCAGGCAAGAACGACGTCGTAGTCGGAATCGCGGCCAGCGGACGAACTCCGTTCACCATTGCCGCACTGAAATACGCTCGCCGCAGAGGCGCAAAAGCTATTGCTCTCTCCTGTAACCCAAACTCTGAATTGGGCAAAGCTGCTGAAATCGAGATTGTCGTCGAAGTCGGACCGGAAGTGATTTCAGGATCCACCCGCATGAAAGCTGGCACCGCCCAGAAGATGGTCTTGAACATGTTATCCAGCGGAGCCATGACTAAGCTGGGGTATGTCTACGGGAACCTGATGGTCAACGTCGCTCTAAAAAACGAAAAGCTGGCGGAGCGCGCCGTGACGATCCTGCAGCGTGCTGCTGGCCTCACGCGAGAAAAAGCCCGAACGTCTTTGAAAGCCGCGGGAAAAAGCGTTCCGGTGGCGCTTGTGATGTTGCAGGCAGGTGTGACACGAGATGAAGCAATGCGGACGCTGAAAACGAACAAAGGCCACGTCCGAAACGCAATCGCCGCCGCGAAATCCTTGCGGTGATGGTCGCCGATTCTTGATCTTCTAAGCTTATCCACAGTCCATTGCACTTCCGATTAACATTTTCTTCGCCGTGATGTCCTGTTTTCGCGTCTAAAATAGACGCACGCCACGGAACGGAAGGTCCAGATGACCACTGTTTCTCAGGTTCTACCTTTTCGACCGGCAACAGATCGGCCAACAACAAGGATTGACCACGTCATGGATAAATTTGTAATTCGCGGCGGCAATGCGCTGCTCGGAACCATCCGCATCAGCGGAGCCAAAAATGCCGCGCTACCCGCCATGGCTGCGGCTCTTCTTACCGAAGAACCCGTCATCCTGGACAATATTCCGCAGGTGCGTGACATCGAAACCACGCGCAAACTTCTCGCCGCAATGGGTGCGGAAGTCGAACTCGGTTATGGACGCGCGCAGCATCGCACAACAATTTCCTGCCGCAACATAACTACGCCCGAAGTGTCCTACGAACTGGTGAAGACCATGCGTGCCTCGGCCCTTGTGTTGGGACCGCTGGTGGCACGCTGCGGAACCGCCCGCGTTTCGCTGCCCGGTGGCTGTGCCATCGGAGCAAGGCCCATCGATCTTCATATCAAAGGACTCGAGCGACTGGGCGCGACGATCACTCAAGACCACGGATATGTCGAAGCCAGCGCAGAACGGCTGCGCGGCGCAGAAATTATTTTCGACAAGATCACCGTGACCGGTACGGAAGACTTGCTCATGGCTGCAACCCTCGCCGAAGGCGAGACCGTGATGCAAAACTGCGCTCGCGAACCCGAAGTCGAAGACCTCGCAAACTTGCTGATCAAGATGGGTGCGAACATCACTGGCGCGGGAACTTCTACGATCCGCATCAAGGGCGTTGATAAACTTCACGGCGCAAAACATAAGATCATTCCGGATCGCGTCGAGGCTGCGACTTTTATTATCGCGGGAGCGCTCACGGGCGGCGACCTCAACCTCGTCGGCTGCGACCCGGCTCACCTTGGCTCCTTGCTGCAGAAGCTGGACGAAGTTGGAGTCAAGACTGTCCACACGTCCGAATCCGTTCGCGTCATGGGCGATGGCGAATTCAAAGCCGCCGATATCGTGACCGAAGAATATCCCGGATTCCCGACCGACATGCAGGCGCAGTACATGGCGCTCGCGACCCAGGCGGAAGGAACATCGGTCGTCACGGAAAACATTTTCGAGAACCGCTTCATGCACGCGCAGGAACTCGTCCGCATGGGAGCGAACATCAAGATTGAAGGACGTCGCGCCGT
>JAOAPG010000173.1 GCA_025462785.1 Acidobacteriaceae bacterium | reverse complement strand
TGTCGTATCTCTGCTAACGTTCGTTGTTTCGCTGCACTTACCCGCGCACTTCCGCCGACCGCACCCTGGATTTCAGTTCGAAATTAATTCGCAATGGATTTCGAGTCCTAATATTCACTACCACATGGCGGTGGATGGCATTTCCATGTGGCTGGTGGTGCTAACTACATTCCTTACGCCCCTATGCGTGCTGATTTCCTGGAAGTCGATTCACGAACGCGTGAAGGAATTCTTCATTCTGCTGCTCATTCTTGAGACAGCAATGATCGGCGTATTTACTTCGCTTGATCTGTTCCTCTTCTACTTCTTCTGGGAAGCCACGTTGATCCCGATGGCATTGCTCATCGGCATGTACGGACACGGACGCAAAGTTTACGCAGCCATCAAATTCTTTTTGTACACCATGATCGCCTCCATGTTCATGCTGGCGGCGATCTTGTGGCTTTACGCGAAAGTTGGATCGTTCGACTTCGCGACCATACAGGAAGCAATCCGCAGTGGCCGCGTGGAGAATTTTTCCGCCGCCGCCCTTTGGCTGTTCCTGGGATTCTTCATTGCTTTTGCGGTAAAGGTTCCGCTCTTCCCTTTTCACACCTGGCTTCCTGATGCGCACGTCGAGGCTCCCACTGCCGGGTCGGTTCTGCTGGCGGGTGTGATGTTGAAGATGGGAACTTACGGCATGTTGCGCTTCAATCTGGGCCTGTTTCCAGAGGAATCTCGGCACAACGCCAACTGGATCATGATTCTGGCTCTGATCGGCATCATTTACGGCGCACTCGTCGCTATGGTGCAGCCGAACATGAAGAAGTTGATCGCCTACTCGTCGATCAGCCACTTGGGTTTTGCGGTCCTCGGCATCTTCAGTTTCACAGCGGCGGGACTCGATGGCGCGACCTACATAATGCTGGCGCATGGAGTAGCAACCGGTGGTTTGTTCATGTTGGCGGGTATTCTTTACGAAAGACGGCATACGTATGACATCGCTGAGTTCGGCGGGCTCGCGACTCCGATGCCGGTCTATGCGTCGTTCTTCTTGTTTATCGTCTTCGCGTCCGTAGGGCTTCCATTATTGAACGGGTTCATTGGCGAATTCCTGGTGTTGAGCGGAGCTTTCCAGGCGCGCCCCGTGTACGGAATTCTGGCCGCCACCGGTGTGATCTGGAGCGCCTGCTATTTACTTTGGATGTATCAACGTGTGTTCTTCGGAAAAATAAGGCACGAGGTCAACCTATCCTTGCCCGATCTGAATGGCCGCGAACACGCCGCACTCGGGCCTGCGGCGGCGATGGCACTCGTCATGGGAGTCGCGCCTCTACTCTGGTTGAACGCTATTGATACGTCGGTCCACAATGTCTTGACTCCGATCTCTCAAGTAGCCAGCAAGGTGGTCGGCCAGTGAGCATGACAGCCCAGACCATGGAAAGCATTCCGCAGGCCGTGGACTACATTCGTATCCTGCCAGAGATCGTTCTTTCAATTTTCGGAATGATCATTATGCTGATCGATCCTGTAATCGATCAGAAGCAAAGCCAGAAAACATTAGGAACCATTGCTCTTCTTGGATCGCTTGCAGCTCTCGCCGCCACCATCTATCAAGCGCAGTATCCAGGAATGGCTTTCTGGAACATGGTGCAGGTGGACTCCTTCAGCATCTTCTTCCATTTTCTGGTTGCGGCGATCACGCTCGTTGTTGTTCTGACTTCGTTCGAGTACATGGCAGTCCAAGAAATTCGCGCTGGAGAATACTACGCCCTGCTCCTCTTCGGCGCAGTCGGCATGAGCCTGATGTCATCGGCCATGGAACTGGTGCTGGTCTTCATCGCTCTGGAGATTTCATCCATAGCAACGTATGTTCTTGCGGGATTCCGCCGGCGCTCGGCAATCAGCAGCGAATCATCGCTTAAATATTTTCTTTTGGGATCGTTCGCCACCGCATTCTTCCTGTATGGCGTGGCATTGATGTTCGGAGCAACCGGTTCCACCAGCATCACCGAGATTGGCGAATTTCTTCGACCAGGACAACCGTCCGTCCTCGCCTATGTCGGCGTTGCCTTTATGTTCGTCGGTCTGGGCTTTAAAGTCGCGGCAGCCCCATTCCACATCTGGACGCCAGATGTCTACGAGGGCGCGCCTTCGCCGATTGTGGGATTCATGTCGACGGGTCCGAAAGCGGCTGTATTCGCGGTACTGTTGCGGATCATGTTCCAAGCCAATGCTCCCGGGCGACTGTGGCTTATCTGGGTTGTGGCTGCGCTTTCCATGACCTTGGGCAATGTCGGAGCGTTGGTTCAGACGAACATAAAACGGTTGCTGGCATACTCGTCAATCGCTCACGCCGGATATTTATTGGTAGCGTTTGCTGCCCTGCCGAATCCCGGCATTCCTGCCGCCATGTTCTATACAGCTTCGTATGCCGCGATGAACGTGGGCGCATTCGCAGTGGTGAGCCATTTCGGCGGAGCTGGCGAGCGCTACGTTACGGTGGAAGACTACGCTGGACTTGGTAGGCGATCCCCGCTGCTGGCTGCAATCCTGACCATCTTCCTCCTATCGCTGATTGGGATTCCCATCACCGGAGGCTTTTTCGCCAAGTTCTACGTTTTCAGCGCAGCGCTGCAGGCGAATCTAGTCGGTCTAACCATCATTGGCGTGATGAACAGTGCAGTCGGCGCGTATTACTATCTTCGCATCATTGTCGTAATGTATATGCGAGAAGCGAGAGAGGACGTACCCGTTGCACCTGTTCCGTTCGCACTTGGGACGGCTCTCGCCCTCAGTGTAGCTGCCACAATCTACTTAGGCGTCCTTCCCGGACGGGTGTTGGATTACGCCTCGCGTTCAGTGGCCGACCTGGTCCATTGATTTAGATTCGCAGAAAACTAGCGTTCCACTCCGGCAAGGTGTTAAGCTCGGCTACTTACGTCCATCTTCTCTGATCCACAGCTTGGACGTTGACAATGATGGGTTGTGCCGTCCATCATAATGATCTGGCCTAAGAGACTCATCCCGGGGAGGCACCATGGCTCATTTCATCAAGAGAATTTGGGTGGAAGATACCGGCCAGGACATTGCTGAATATGCTGTAATGCTGGCCGTGATTTTGGTATTGGTTGTGGGGACAATAAGGCTTATTGGTACTCGCTCCAATTCCGCGTTTTCGAATGTCGCCAGCGCGATTCAGTAGGCTTGGCTGGTTCAGATATTTCGTCATCGAAGCTGAAGCCTTAAGCGGTTTACCTGCAATTGCCGCTGCTTGAGGCCGCGCAGAATCTGCGCGCCAAATCAGCGTAGCGGTCTTGTCTTTCTTTTCCTCTCTTCGAATCGGGACTCGGAAACTTGCAATACGTCCGGCCCCTCATTACTCCATTGCGCGACGAGCGTCGTGGATGCAGACCACCGCATTCACACCGGTAACAAGAGCTTCGGGCACAAACCAGAGAGCACTATGTTTCTTTTTCATGTAATAGGAAAGATAAGCAATTCCGAGGTCGGCCGATCCCCCAACAAGTAGCATGTTCCTCCTACGAGTGAAAGTGTCCGGAACCCAATTGCACGTCCGTGCTACCAAGCAGTCGTGAGTAGCCTGTACGTTTGCAATGCTCACCGCGAACATCGCTCCCGTGAGCAGCCAGTAGTGACGGTCGGCTACCCGGCTGTCGACGCCAAGAGGTCCACCTCTCGCGGCTGGCGAAGCGCCCTGCCAAGATCTTCGGTTACCGCTCGCCGATGAATGTGGCGAGCCAGCTGAGTTGTCGGGCTCCGTACTATTCGCATTCGGAGCATCCGGAAGTTCTTCCGAAGTCACCGCAATACTTGCGGGAAGCAACCGTTGCGACTTCACAGTAGCAATGCTCAGTTCGCTGTAACTTGCATCTTGAACGCTAATGACGTGTTCAGATTGTGCCAACAACGGCATCCCTGACATCGCGAAGAAAAAGAGAATGGCTTTACTAACATCTTTTAGAGAGCCGTATCGCACCTTGCCTCCTGTGACTCGTCTCTAATTGCTCAATTGCTGTTTGCCCTATCACTCTTGAAGGCATAGCTACGCAAATGACAGTGGCGAGCGGGTACATTAGAGCACTTCAATGTCCGAGATTAGCTTTGCTTGACGTTGTACGCCAGTAGCTGCGGAGCTAGCACCTTCGACTTGCGGCGCGGAAACGTCGCTGGGATGACTTAAAAGGAACATCCTTCAAGGGTTACCCGTCGATGAGTCCTTGAAAAAGGCTCAGAGTCTCCGCTAAATGCAAACATGAATCTGCGATCAGGAACATTCTCATTTGCGCTTGCCAGAGTTCCTGGCGAGACAAAATTGGTATCAATTCTAGATTTGTCTCTCAGAATGAGACACTCATTGCGCACTCAAATCTCATCAGGTTCCACAAAACAAAGCACATTGCAAGAGCTCCCAAATTGGCACTGAGGCTGCAATAGGAAGCAATGCCGCACGAGTGTAGGCACCTACTTACACTTAAGCTTCAGTAAAGGGTGGCGGCAATTCGTAGGCGCCAGGTCCTTCCGTTCGGGTCGGGAAAGCCATACACAATCAAAGTTGAAAATTCGCTTACTAAGCGAGAAAGGCGAAGCCTTGCCGCAATTGAGCCAAACTGTGGAGTCGTCATCGGTACCCGTTGTAAACAAGTCGGTCGAACAATTTTTTCCAGACCACAGAATCTCTCACTGGCACGCGATCTATACCAGTCCCAGACATGAGAAACGCGTCCACGAGCACATGCTTCATCGACAGCTGGAGTCCTTTCTTCCGCTCTACCGCACTGTGCATCGCTGGAAAAACGGTTGCAAGGCCACGGTCGAGCTTCCCTTATTCCCTGGCTACCTGTTTGCGAAAGTCACGCACAATGAACGAGTACGGGTTCTCGAAGTCCCTGGAGTGCTTTGCTTTGTCGGAAGCAAAACAGGCGCGTCCCAAATCTCAGACTTCGAAATTGAGACGCTCCGCTCGGGATTGCACTTACGAAAATTTGAGCCGCACCGTGACCTTGTTATCGGAGAGAAAGTCCGCATTAAGGCTGGGCCGCTAACTGGCTTGGTCGGCGTTCTGCTACGAAACGCGAACAGCTTCCGCGTGGTGCTTACCCTCGAGCTAATCCAGCAGAGTGTCGCGGTAGAGCTGGATATTGCTGATGTCGAGCCAATTCGATCTCAAGCACACACAGCCATCGATATTAAGAAACAGAATTAGCAGATATGACTGTCCTTAAAGAATCAAGCAAGAATTCCACCGAAGCCCGAATCATCGAGGCTGCCGTGCAGCTGTTCTCACGGCAGGGCTTCACGGGAAGGAGCACGTTTGAGATTGCCCGCTTGGCTGGCGTTAGCGAGGTAACCGTATTCCGTCATTTTCCCAAGAAAAAAGAATTGTTCTGGGCAGCAACTGAATCCCGGCTGCGGCGGCTACGAATTAGTAATGAATTAAAGAAGCGGCTGGAAGTCGACGAGAATCCCCGAACCGCCCTCTCTGGAATCATTTCGCTGCTGGTTGAGACGGTGAGACACCAACCTGAGACGATTCGCCTCTTGTACATCAGCCTTTTCGAAGTGGAAAAC
>JAOAPG010000143.1 GCA_025462785.1 Acidobacteriaceae bacterium | reverse complement strand
ATCCGCTGATGCATCTCACTCCGGGAAAATTCCTGAGTACTCCTGGTCTGTGGCTCGGGCTGGCGTTCTTCGCGGCATGCATAGCCGCAGCGGTCCGCTTGCGCCGCTATCAAGGGCCGATCTGATTCGCTTGCAGTTGATTCAAACGCCCGCGTAAGGGGGTACGAATATGAACACGCCTGCATTGACGGAACGGATTGCAGAAGCGTCGCCACGTCTCTACGCCAGGATAGCCGGCTTGCTGTACTTGATCGTGATTGTCGGCGGCGTATTCGCCGAGATATTCGTTCGCGGCAAGCTAGTCGTGCATGGGGACCCCGCAGCTACGGCGCACAACATCATGGCGCACGAAACGCTTTACCGGCTGGGCTTTGCCGCCGAACTCTTTTATTGCGTGTGCAATGTTCCCGTGATTGTCATCTTCTATAACTTGTTCAAGGTGGTGAATCGGAATGTGACTCTGCTGATGCTGATCCTCGACATTACAGTGAATACCATCGAGAGCGTCAGTTTGCTCGGTCACTTCGCGCCTTTACTGCTTTTGGGAGGCGGGCACCATTTGAGTGCATTTACGGCAGAGCAATTACAGGCTGCAGCTTATGTGTCTATCGAGTTGTTTGAACATGGCTTCGGCATCTGCCTGGTATTTTTTGGCTTCGACTGCCTTGCAATGGCGTACCTGATTGTCCATTCGAAGTTCCTCCCCCGAATATTGGGCGTGCTGCTGGCTATCGAGGGCTTGGGCTACCTCATCAACAGTTCCACGCTCTTTCTCGCGCCTGCGTTGCAAGTCCGCATCTTCCCCTACTTCGCGGCGACTGCAGTCGCAGAGATCGCGCTATGTCTGTGGCTCCTGGTGATGGGCGTGAACGAACAACGATGGAAGGAGCAGGCCAGCATGGCGGGGGAAGGGTGATCGTAACGCGCGACGGAACGCCAGGTGACAAAAGAACGTCCGTATGCGCTCACACAAACTTCAAACTAGGCGGCTTCTTTCGTGGCTAGTGCCTGAACCCGGTTACGGCGAGGGGAAGGCGATCCGACAATCTTCATTTCCTTCCAGTCATAGGACAGCTCCTTGCCGCAATTGAGGCAAACAACATAGGTGCCTGTCACTGCCGCCGCACTGTTCCGGCGAACTCCGGCCCGCACTGTCATAGGAAAGCTAAAGCGGTTGTGCCAGCATCCAAAAAACACATCGAACAATTTTCCAATCATAATTGTTACCTCCCCGACAGCTAGGCAACAGCAGCCCCACTGAGAGAACCCGCCACAGAAGAATAAGACTCTCTAACTATCCATCTACTTAGATTCAACTCTGGATTAAAAGGTGCACTCTCGGGTGATGGGATATTGGTGCTAGGTAATTTCCTGTAGGGAATTGAGGATAGATCTATGAAGATCAATAGAGGGAATTAGATCTTCTCCGAACTGGGTTTCTTGAGCCCCTGGCATTTGGAAACGATGGCCGACCGGAGCCGTGTGCGGAGGTCGTCGGGAAGTTCGTAGAGTTTGGAATCGCGGTAAATCTCAATGGTCTTCTTGGTGGTATCGCAAACCACGTAGCAGTTGTGGCACCAGGACAAATGGCCTTCGAGTTCAACTTTTGTACGGTCATCGATTACGCCGTCCAAATAATTGGTCAGCTCTTGCAGGAATTCAGAGCATTTCACTGGTTGCCATCTCCGGGTTCAAGTGTTGGTTTGCCATCTGCACTTCCACGTTTCTGAAAAAATCGACTCAATCTCTCACGAAGTTGAAGCCGAGCTCGCAGCAATCTCGACTTCACCGCCGGGATGCTCAACTCCAAAGCATCCGCGGTTTCTTCCGTCGAGAGTCCTTCGACGTCTCTGAGGACAAACACCGTCCTGAAACTCGCGGGCAATCCTTGGATCGTACGAGTCAAAATCTCCCGCAATTCAGCCTGATTATACTGCTGCTCTGGATTGGGGCTCCAATCCGCGACTTCTCGCGGCAGCGAATCTTCTTCAGTCTTTACATCCTCGTCGAGCGAGACCGTACGTTCGGGCCGTCGCCGGCGCAACTTCATCAAAGCTTCGTTGACGGCGATGCGCACCAGCCAAGTGTAAAACTTCGACTGACCCTGAAACTGCTTCAGGTTGGTGTAGGCTTTCAGGAACGCATCTTGCACCACATCTTCCGCATCTTCGCGGTTTTGAGTTATGTGTTGCGCAATACGAAACACGTTCCGGTCGTAGCGTTTGACCAGTTCTTCAAACGACGCGACGTCGCCTTCCTTCGCCGCCTGAACCAGTGCCAGCTCATCACTAACTGGCTCACTTACTTTTGGTTGGATGGTACTCATTGTTCCTTCGATGCAAGTATTTTTTGGGGTTCGGCGGTCGAGCCCAGCTATTATTTTACTTGGTAACCGGAAGTCGTGGGAACTCTTTTGCCATATCCCAGATCAAGGGTTTGCGTTAAATTTCAAGTTGTCACTAGCCGCGGTAGATCAGGTCCTATCGTGACCGGCGTAATGCGCGAAAGTCATCCTATAATCAGAGTTGAGTCGAGCGCTAGCAGAATACATTATGCAGGTGGGACACGCAGGGAAGCATGCCAGACATTAATCAGGTGGAACAAATAGTCGAGAGAGTGGTATCGCGAGCACTTGAAAACCACCTGCCACAACTTCGGAAAGATATCGTTCAAGGAGTCTTCAAAGAGCTTCAATCGAGCTTCGAAGCTGCTGCTGCTCAGCCACTTAGCTCGAATGATGCTAATCCCGACGCCAGCGCCGATCTGCTCAAGGCGATCTCCTCGATTCATGCGGGCGGCAATCAGAAGGAAATTCTTCGCGCTCTTCTCGACTGTACGACCCATTACAGCGGGCGGTCCGCTCTGTTCGTCATCAAGTCTGGCCTTGCGACGGGGTGGGAGGCTCGCGGATTCGCGAATAGCGACGACGTTAAAGATTTTGCTTTGGATGTGACCAGCGGTCTGGTTGCTCAAACCTTGCAGTCGCGGGCAGCTTCACGAGGCATGGCGGATCAGGTTGATCCCGCCTTCGTATCGCACTTTAAAGCCTCGAGAGACGGGCGTGTATTGATTCTGCCTTTGCTCTTAAAAGACAAAATTGCGGCGCTCGTCTACGTGGACGCTGGAGCCGACGAAAACGGAAAGATCGATACGAATGCGCTCGAAATCCTGGTGACTGCGACGGGCGCATGGCTCGAAGTGGCTTCGCTCCGTAAGCAGGCGCAAAAAGATGGTTCATCGGATTCCGCTGGCGAGAGGTTCGATGCGCCTCCGCCAGCGCAGCCAGCACAGTCTTTTTCCGATCCATTTGCTTCTCATGCACCCATGCATGTCGCGGCAAAGCCGCCTGTCGCAACCATGGAAACGGCAACAGCGACCGTCGAGCGCGTACCGGCAGCTATGGCTGTAGCTGCGCCATCCTCGGCTCCTGTTGCGTCCACACAGCTGTCGCCCGAGGACAGCGATACTCACCGGAAGGCACAGCGTTTCGCGCGCCTGCTTTCGGACGAGATCAAACTTTATAAT
>JAOAPG010000141.1 GCA_025462785.1 Acidobacteriaceae bacterium | reverse complement strand
CCTTTACCGTGAAACAGCAAAAAGATCGCATCTCGAAGGAAATCGCAGAAAAGGGTTCTACAATGGTCTCAGTCGCGGGCCGTCAATTCCGCGTGAAAAAGTCTTCCCGCTAAATTTGGCCTGGCTGCTAGAGACCGAATAGATGGTAACCCTGGTTTTCTCGTATTTCGTCGTTGCCTACCTGCTAGTACCTTTTTCGCTGGTTCGCTTCCCTTCTCATCACCTTGAAGAACTTCCAACGAACCAAAACGCAGGAAATGACATTCGCGGTTGGCGCAGCCCTGTTTCCTCTGATTTTGAGTCTACTGATCGCATGGAGTAGATGGGTTCCTCATCCGATTGCGGTGAGCGGCACCTTCGCTGATCGACGCCACGACTACGAGACTGTGTACTCAGGCATTGTCGACGAGAAGAACTCAAGCTCACGCGCATTCTGGAGCGCTGTCACGCGTGTCTCCAGGCGGCAAGTCGACTTTCTTTTCTTCTTCTACTACCCGCTCGTACTGATCGAGGCCGGACTTTTCGCACTGCTCGTCTATAAGTACGGTGAATGGAAAGGCAATTGGTTTTACCGATATATCGCGAGAAAGATTATCCTGCGACACTTGTCCGAATGGACGATGCTGTTGACCCCGTTCAACTTTCCTCCCAACCCTGCCCGCGAAGTGTGGCTCGACGTGTTGACGGTCGATGACGTTTTGTACCGAGGTTTGCTTGGACAGCTTTTTCTGGACGTCAACGGAGTCTTAACCGGCTTAGCCCTCGCGCCGTTTCCTGATTTGACCAGCGAGGAATTGAGCGCCAGCGATTTGGAGAGCGAGCACAGTCCAAAGCGTTTCGACCGGGAACGCTACAAGCGGGCCGCGGAGGTGCATTCCTACAGCACTGACGCCCACAATTATTGGCGGGACATACCCAGCGGAGCCTTCTATCTTCCCGCAGAAAAGATTCTCAACCTGAACGTCACGTATGTGGAGAAGCAACAATCGGATACTCTCGCGGAAGCCACTCGCGAACTGCAGATGCAGAGCTTTGACTTTACTGTTGAATCCTGGACGGATACCGGCGAAGCATCTACTTGAAGTGCAGCGCGGCTTCACTCTCTTTCGGACCAGTTCCTGATTTCTTCGCGCGCACTTTCGGTATCGCGTACTTCGGCTTGATATTGTGACAGCCGTCCTCGCAATAAACTCCGCCCATCGCGGTTTCAGGCGCAGGCATCGGCGAGTTCACCGCGAATTCGCGTTCTTTCTCGAGTTCGGCTTCAACTCCCGCGATCAATTCGTCATTCTCTTTTGGCGTGAGCCATTTCTTGACGTTCACTAGATAATTTTCGAATCGTGTAATCGGATCGCGCTTCTTCCAGTACTCCAACATTTTCTTTGGGACGTAATCTGCTCCGTCATGAATTGCGTGTCCCTTCATCCGCATCATCTTGGCTTCAATCATCGTCGGCCCCTCGCCACGCCGGGCACGCTCGACCGCATCGCGGGATGCGTCGTACACCTGACAAGCATCGGTGCCGTCCACGATCACTCCAGGAATTCCGTAACCAATTGCGCGCTCCGCCAGATCTTCGACCCGGTACTGCATATCCGAAGGAGTTGAATACGCCCAAAGATTACTTTCAACGATAAGCACCAAACCCAGGTCTTGTACGGCAGCAAAGTTGATGCCTTCGTAAGTTACTCCGGTCGATTGTCCGCCGTCGCCAATGTAGGTCATGACGGCTAGATTCTTTCCCTGGAGACGCGCACCTAGAGCAACTCCCGCCAGCACGGGAATCAAATCACCCAGCATCGAGATAGGCGAAACCATGTTGCGCTTCTCAATGTCGCCAAAATGCGACGTGCCGTCGCGGCCTCCGGTTGGCGAATCAGCTTTCGCCATGTACTGCATCATGGTGTCGCGGGCGCGAAATCCGCGGACAAGCAGCGATCCCTGATTGCGGATCATCGGTCCAAACCAATCATCTTTCCCAAGAGCATAGGCGGAGGCGCAGGAACAAGCTTCCTGGCCCAGCCCGAAGTAGACGCCGCCCACAACTTTTCCTTGCTTATAAAGATTCTCGAGAGCCTGCTCCATGCGGCGATTGAGCAGCATGTAGCGGTAGACCTCGAGGCACTGCTTCTTGTCGAGGTATTTCGAATCGCGGATGGGCGGAACTGGAGCATCGAAATCGCCTTCGACCTCATAGCGGACGCTATCTCTGTCTCGAACCTGCCGCACCTTGAATGTTGATTTTTCTAGACGATAGTCAGGGATGTCATAGGTGCGCTGCTGCGGCAGGGAGGCCACCGGGCGTCTGACGGCTCCGCCATTTGTATTCGTAACGAGAGGCCTGGAATTAGAAGGCTTGTGGTTCTTGGATTTATTTACCGGCATCGCTTTTCCTGCGGGTTATCTCAAGACATGGTAACTCAGCAACCCAGCAAAGATACACTCTGCCGGCGCTTCGGTGTCCGACAAATCTGGGAGGTGTGGATACTCTGCGATCGGTGAATCACAAATTAGATGGGCGAAGAAAGGCCGCATTCAAAAGTGAATGTGGCCTTTTGCGGATTTGCGGACTGGGGCGGCTTGATCTTCTTGTACTTATCTCTTGTGAACCTCGCTCTGAGATCATCCCTTCGCCTTGGCGGCGGCTTCTCTCGCGAGCAGATTCCGGGCTTGAGAGTCACCAGCGCTGGCTTCATGGGGGGGTTGAACAGGAGTTTCAACTGCCTCCTGCTGTATTAATTGGGCGCTACTTAACTTAACCGTGTCGGCAGGATCGGCAGTGGGCTGAGACTTCGCTTGGGCTGCGGGCTGGCGTGCTGCCACGGGCTGAGCCTCGGACTGTGACGATTGAGTGGCGTGACTAATAGGACTGACCATATTGGACCCTCCTATTGTCCTCATCGGCGGCAAAGGGAAGAAGCTTCAGGGGCCTTCCTGCGTTGAAAAGCAGGTCCCTCCACTCCGCTCGCCTGGCTCGCTAC
>JAOAPG010000076.1 GCA_025462785.1 Acidobacteriaceae bacterium | reverse complement strand
GGAAATTCTCGCTCCAGCCCTTTCGCACAAAGCGTGAAGAATGGGCAGCCTTAATATGGGCCACGGTAAGCGAGATCAAGAACTACGCTGCTATTGCTAGAGCCAAGAGCCTAACGCCTAGAGCCTGCCCTACCCGCCTTGCTTCAACTCCAGCAGTACCTGTCGCGCTATTTCCTTCAATGTCTCAAATACTCCGCCGCCCTGGAATGCTACTGCTTCGATTACCGGCTCGTTCTTGCGACGCAATTCCGCAGAGAGCGTCTCGACAGGAAGCACATTCGGCAGATCCCGCTTATTGAGTTGGAGGACGTACGGGATCTTATTGAAATCGTAGTTATGTTCCTTGAGGTTTGACATCAGATTGTCGAGAGCCTCGACATTCGCGTCCATACGTTCCTGCTGCGAGTCCGCTACGAAGACTATGCCATCGACGCCGCGCAGAATCAGTTTGCGGCTGGCGTCGTAGAAAACTTGGCCCGGAACCGTATATAAGTGAATTCTGGTCTTAAAGCCGCGAACTGATCCCAAATCCAGTGGCAGGAAGTCGAAGAATAGAGTTCGCTCCGTCTCCGTTGCCAGGGAGATCATCTTGCCCTTTTGCTGCTCTGCCGTCTTCTGGAAAATATGTTGCAGATTGGTCGTCTTGCCGCCCAGCCCGGCACCGTAATACACGATTTTGCAATTGATCTCGCGGGCTGCAAAGTTAATAAAACTCAAGACTTTCCCTCGGAAACTGCAAGCAAGTCGCCCCAAAGACAAAAAAGCGTCTGCTTTAAGATGTGGGTTGGTACTGCTGTTTTATATCACACGCCAGAGTGTTACTGGCAGGTTACCCCGGTTACTAGGCGGAACACCCGTTTGGTGGTTCCCAGATACGCGCGCTTCACTGTCTGAGCGGCAAAGGATAATAGCCGTCTTCCGCATAAACCTTCACGTCCGGACGCGCCACTTTGACCTCGATCTGCCGGTAAGAGCTGCTGAGAGTCGCGCGGGTCACGTAGCCCAGTGTGTATTGGTTTCGCGCATCGCCAATGGCGCGAGCATAGGTGTTTTCCATAGCCGAGGTCGTGAAATCGGAATAGATCTCGCCAGCGGTTGCCGAGGCGTATTTAGGAAGGATGTCGCTATAGCCCATGTGGGGTAAATGCAGTTTCTCGAGCTTGTTGTAGCCGGGAATTGCAGAGCTCTCAACAGCAATTCCATAGACGGAAATGCCATTCGTTAACAGCACTTTAAGCACATCTTTATAGCTCGCATTGCTGCGGTATTCTCGCCCGTCGCTGATCACGAAAATAAGCTTGCGGCGAGTCTTTTCTCGCTTACTCAAGTCGAGAGCAGCGGCCAGGATCGCGTCATTTAAGACGTGGGCTTCCTTTTCCGGCGTGTAAACAATGGGAGCTCCCGGCGTCTCCGGTGCGCCGTTGATCGTAGGCCCCTGCGGACCCATCGGTCCGCTCAATACTGGAGGACCGTTGTTGTGCCCTCTTTGCGTCTCCAGGTTATTCAATGCCGCCTGCAATTGGCGGTTTACCGCGCTGAAGCCCGTCGGCCTGCCCACGGTTGAGCTATAAGTATAAAGCGAGACCTCATCGTACTGGCTGAACGCGCCCTCGAGCGCCGTGAACGTCTTGTTGACCTTCTGTACCGCCACATCGGGCATGCCTAGGTCGAAGATGACGGCAACTGAAACCGCCAACGGATCACTGGTGAAGAAATTCATCGTCTGCTTCTTGCCGTCTTCATACACGACGAAGTCCTTGGGTAGAAGTCCGTTCACCAGGCGTCCGGAATTATCTGTCACCCGCACCGGCAGCATGACCTGGTTGACGTTCCGCACGATCCTATAAAGCTCTTCCTGTGCCCCGGCTTTTTCCGCCGTCGCCCCCCCTTCGGGAACCGTCTTAACGTTCAGCGGGGGCTTTTCTCCCGGCGGAGCCTGATTCGGTCCCGGTACAGAACCCGGCTCGGGCTCGTTCGGTCCCGGCCAGTTCGGGTCTTGGCCATTGCCGGTCGGCCCCGTTCCACTCGAAGGAGTCGTAGCTCCCTTTGTGGGGACATCATTCGGGGGCGGAGCGGGTTGATTGTCTTGCGCCTGATCGTCAGTCGCAGGGCGATGCTGAGGTTCCGGTGGAGGCGCCTGCGGAGTAGGTGTGTCCGGAATATCTTGCTGTTTTTGAGCCGTCAACGGCGATTGCCCTTGTTCGGCCGATGCCGACTGAGCAAACATCAAACCGGCCATAGCAATCATGCAAAGAACCCGCATCAACCACCCTAACCGCTTCTGTTTGTTGATAAATAGAAACAATCGCACCCCTCCGAGCTTGGGAACCCACATGCAGTTACTCAGATGCGAAGAATCGTCACTTTTGTGCATCTAAGGTTTAAGGAATAGACTACCAAAACTAACGAGAGAACACTCTTGATGCCCAAAGTACGTCCATTTAAGGTCTTGCACCTTTTGTCTGCCTGTCTATTGCTGGCAGGGACTTCTCTCCTTAGTCTCGCGCAAGTTCCCAAGAATGCCCCTCCTGAGCCGGCCAGCAACGCCCCGGACTCGAACGGCGAAGTGCACCAGCCCGTCATTTCTTCCGGAAAGAACCAGCAAGGGGATCAAGCTCCCGAAAGCGATCAATCGGTAGAAACCTTAAAGGTTAACGTCGGCGTGGTGCAGCTCTTCTTCAACGTAAAAGATAAAAGAGGAGCACTCATCCCCAATCTCTCCAAAACGGATTTCCAGATCTTTGAGGACGGTAAACCCCAGACCGTCAAGTACTTCACTGCAGAATCGAATCTTCCACTTACACTTGGAATTCTTATCGATTCAAGCGGTAGCCAAATGCGAGTGCTGGATATGGAAAAGGAAGTTGGCGGCAATTTCTTGAGCCAGATTCTCACTCCCAAGGATCTCGCCTTCGTTCTCGATTTCGATGTCAATGTGAACTTGCTGCAAGACTTTACCAATAATACGCGTCTGCTCAAGGTCGCACTCAATAGCGCACAGATAAACACCGGGGGTGGCGGGGGCAGCATTCCCGGAATGGGCGGAGGTCCGGTTCCGCAAGCGAATGGTCCGCGCGGTACGCTCCTCTATGACGCGGTTTACCTGGCGTCTCACGATGAGCTCGCCCAGCAAGTCGGACGCAAGGCGATGATTCTCTTGACCGATGGCGAAGACCAGGGAAGCCAACTCAGAATCAAAGAAGCGGTCGAAGCCGCCCAGAAATCCGACAGCATCGTTTATGTGTTGCTTTGTGCGGACCGGGGCTTCTATGGCTTTGGCGGATATTCAGGCCAAGGCGAAATGAAGAAACTGACGCAGGAAACCGGCGGCCGCGTCATTGAAGTAGGCAACAAAATGGAGAAATTGAGAGACGCCTTCGATCAAATTGCGAACGAGCTGCGCAGCCAATACAACATCGGCTATGTATCGACGAATACGGCTAGAGACGGAACCTTCCGTAAGGTGGAAATCCGGGCGAACAATAAAGATTATAAAATCCAGGCTCGCACCGGCTATTACGCTGTAGCTCTCAAAGACCAGTAAGTCACAACTGGTCGTTCCAATCCCACCAGATTTCGCTTACCACGGATCTTTAGATCCACGCTGCCATTCAGCATTTTATTGGTTAGGGGCGAAATATCCGCGACGGCTGCGTACACGTAATCCTTTATGGTTCTGCGCCATTATCTCAATCGTGTGGTAGCGTCCGTCAGCCAGCAAATCCGCAGGCTTATAGGAGAGTGCATACTGGCTGCGTAGCTCGTCCTGAATTTGCACGAAGGCACTGGCTACATCGGTAAGCTGGAAGGGGAAGAAGGCCCTCCCTCCGGTGGCATCGGCAATTCGCTCTAGCACTTTATCTCCATGCCCAGGACTCCCACTGATATTCGTACTGATTGTGTAGACAATGACCTCGGCGCGCTGCGCCATGTCAATCGCTTCCTCACGCGTAACGTGGCTCTGGTTATCCTCACCATCCGTCAACAGAACGATGGCACGCCGCGTAGGAGTGTTGTGCTCAGTCTTCAGTAGCTTGTCGCGGCAAGCGAAATAGAGCGCGTCATAGAGCGCAGTACCCCCACCAGGACGCAGGGCACGCACCCCGATCGAAAGCGCTTCGGTATTGTCGGTAAAATCCTGCGTGACTTCCGGAGTGACATCAAATCCAACCACGAACGCCTTGTCGTACCTCGGCCGGATTGTCTGATTCAAAAACTCGACTGCCGATTCCTGCTCGAACTTAAAGCGATCCCGTACCGAGTTACTGGCATCAATCAGCAGTCCCACTTCGAGAGGAAGATTGGTTTCTCGATTGAAGCTGCGAATCTCCGATGCCGGCTTGTTATCGTCGATAACTCTGAAGTCGTCCCGCCTCAAATCTTTTACATAATGGCCGTGCCGGTCTGTGACCGTGAACACCACATTGACTTCGTTGACCGTTCGTCGAATTGTTGTCGGCTTGTCTTCTTCGGAACCAGGCGGCTGTTGTTCGCCAGATTGCGAAGCACCCGCCTGAGCCGGATCGCTCTGAGAACCCTGTGTAGGTGAAGATGAACTCTTGGATTCTTCTCCTGAAGTACTTGTCGCCGCAGGTGGAGTTTGTGTCGAAGCAGGCGGTTCCGTTTTCGGACTGTTGCTTGGTGTATCAGAAGGAGTGGGCGCTGGCTTGTTCTGGTCTTGCTTGGAAGCAGATGGCGCTGATGGGAGTTCCTGCTTTGAATCCTGTCCAGGAGCAGCCGCCAAGAACAGCCCCAGGCTGCTCAAAAGCAAAAGAATATTGCAGAGTTTCATTGATTTGCCATTATATCCGCACAGTCATGCTTGGAAGATAAGCAAACTGGAACATCAAAGTTGACCTTTCGGTCCTTCAATCCTAGCTAAGAACTCATCCAGTTCCATCGGAACTGGCTTCGCAAATTTCAACTCCGCTCCGGTCCTCGGATGCTCGAGCCGCAACTCCGCGGCGTGCAGAAAATTTCGTGCCAGTGAGATGCTGCTCCCGTCTTTTGCTCGTATTTCAGCGGCGGCCCCATAGAGCGTATCCCCTATCACCGGATGCCCAAGCGATGAAAGATGGCCACGAATTTGGTGGGTGCGGCCAGTATCGATTTGCACTTCAAGAAGACTGAACTTCCCAAACGCCGATTCGATCCGTCGCTTTACATTGTAGTGGGTAATAGCTTGCCTGCCACCATGCCCTCGTGTCGTCATGCGAGTACGCCGAACAAGGTCGCGGCTAATTGCCGTGTTGATGGTTCCGCTGTGTTGTTTCAGCCATCCTTGCACTAATGTGATGTAAGTTTTCTTGACAATGCGTTTAGAAAATTGCGCTGCCAGCCGACGGTGTGATTCGTCATTCTTAGCTACCACAATGAGCCCGCTAGTGAGCTTATCGAGGCGATGCACGATTCCCGGACGCAACTCACCCCCAACCTCAGAAAGCGATCCGAATCGATGTAAGAGAGCATTTACCAAGGTGCCCCGGTTACGGTCAGCTTCGGTAGCTCCGGCTCCAGCATGCACCATCATTCCCGCAGGCTTATTGATAACAGCGAGATCCTCATCTTCATAAACAATGTCGAGCGGAATCTCCTCCGCCATGGCGCGCAGAGGAGGGAGCTGAACCGCTCCTAAAATCGCAATTCGCTCGCCGCCTCTCAACCGCAGAGAAGGCTTGGGCAGTTCATCATTGACGAGCACTTTTTCTTCTAAGATAAGTTGTTGAATGCGGGCGCGGCTTGTGTCAGGAAGCTTAGCGGCAAGAAACTGATCGACTCGTTTCCCAGCGTCTTCCGGGCGAGCCAAAAGAATTTTAGGAAATTCCGTCACTGAGATAAATGACAGACAGAATAACTCAGGTGAGCTAGGAATCACAGATTGAGGTCCAGTCACAACCGTCCTATTCTCTGTGCTCCCTGTGTCTCTGTGGTAAAAGACCTACCTTGTCGCCGTAGCCGGAACAGCC
>JAOAPG010000061.1 GCA_025462785.1 Acidobacteriaceae bacterium | reverse complement strand
GATTCATGCGATCTTGCATGGTGGACAACTCACGGAACGGTTCCCAACGGGTAGATAGTGTCATAACGGTTCCTCCTTCAGAGGGAAAGCTAAGAGGAAACACTTCAGATGGGCTGACTTAGTTCAGAGGACCTGAAAGAGTAAGAAGAGGTAGCTTGCTCAATCACGATGCTAGGCTTGTGCCCTACCGCTGTCAATGGCGGCGGGCCGGTACTTGTTCTGATTTCTTACGTGAACCGTGCGGAGCTTTATGTCGGCTAAGACAGCAGACTGACTTCTTCTATGGTTTACCTAGTGCAGAAAGTAAGCAGTGATCGACGAACTCGCATCGGCCGCGAGAACTTGTAATCGATAAAGCCCGATGCCCTGGACCTCCTCATGACAAAGCAAATTCGCACCCCCGTGAGCTTCTTGAAACTCGGCGCATCCGCCTGCATGAGATCAAGCAGGAACTTCAGAGTTTAGCTCCGACGAGCCTCAAAAGAGTGCTTTAGCTTAGCGTCGGAGCGTTACCTCGAAAGCTGAGCCGACATGGCGGTTAAACGCTGGGGAGCAAGGGCCTCTTAGCGCGCTCTTTGTCAGGCGGTCCGCCGGGCTTTGGAGGCGGTTCGCGGCCCTTGTTGCTACGGAACGTAGGCTTCTCGGCCGGTTCATGAAGAAGCTGACCCGCGAACGAGTTGTACCCACCATCTCTGCTAGAGTCTCCTGATTCAGCCTTGGGACTACCAATTTCCGACACTCCTTCTTTGCCTAAATGCCATCAACAAAAGAATTCGTGCCAGCCGGTTCGCTTGAATTGAAAACTTGATCGACTAAATCTTCCTGATATCGTATGCTTCGCTTCAGCAGATATCGGACAAACATCGCCGACAATTTTGGTTCCAGAGTCATTGCCAGCATCATCGCCTTCTTCTCGATATGCAGAAGGACGCAATCCGTCATTGCGATTGCCGACGACATGCGTCCAAAGAAGTCGCCTTCGCTCAGAATGCGAAGAGTCGCTTCTTTCCCACCTTCAGATACCACGCCGAGCTGTACCTTCCCCTTTTGAATAAAAAACAGTCCGTCCGTGGAATCCCCTTGAGCGAAAACCGTCTGCTTTTTTTTAAAAGGCATCATATGCCTACCCTTGCCAATCGTTGAAAGAAAGGCATTGGGGATTGAAATCAAGTCCTTTTCTTGGCGCGGGTGTGGCTGGTTTTACCAAGGGACCGTCCCAGCTTGGAGAGATGACGCAATTGTAAATTATGAAGGAAGGCATGAATCTCCGCTGGTCAATATTGCGCAAAATCGCTGCTCCCTTTGGGGTGAGCAGTATTGCTCAGACGAAGGTATTCAATCCAGAGTAACTTGGTGTCACCGGATTAATAGAAGGGGTGCGCCAATGACCCCGCAACATCCTTCTGATTGGGAACGTCTAGCCCAACAAGTCAGCAATGAAATGGACCCGAGGAAACTGCTGGTGCTGGTAACCGAACTTAACCGTGTGTTAGGCGAACGCAATGAAATGTCGCGCCAGCAGCGACAACATCAGCCTAAATCTTATCGGAATTGTCAGTAGGCGCGCTTATTTCTTAACAACCGAACCAGACGTGGGTTTGTTTATACAGCATGCGCGGTATCGAACGTTTTGCAGATTGAGGAGCTATCGGCCACGTGGATCAGCGACTAACAAATCGTATAAAGGAGTTGTGTGCCCAAGCGGTGGAATTGCCTGATTCTCCGCAGTTAAGGAGCGTTCTTGCGGAACTCAACGCGGCCCTGAGTGAGCACACGCAGCATATAAGGGATATGTCTGGATCGCGTTTCCCGCCTAAGCAGAAGGATTGATGTCAAGTTGTCAATCTGATGAATTCAATCGGCGGTCGCGATGCGGAGTCGTGCGCGGCAGGCCAGTGCTCAGCTCACATTTTTCGCTGGGCTTAGCACCACATGTGGGGCAACGGACAGCGGCACCTTTTTCGGACTGAGTCCCTTCTTCATAGCGGCGACTACCCCATCCTAAGAAATGACCAGATCATTGGATTGGTCTGGTCATTTTAGGATCGACTCCCCATTTATTAGGATCGACTCCCCATTTACAACGCCCTCCCCCAAGTTTGTTGTTAACAGGTGGTCAATCGGGAACCTATTCAAACTAATATGGATTTAAGACAAGTTCTGTACAAAATTGCTCACTTCTCAAGTTTCGTGCGCATGAGGTCTCTGGCGTACTATTTCTCTTTGCGGAGGGAGATATGCCTCGCAAGCCCAGCCGCGAGACTCTCATCGAGCGTATCTTCCGTGAGGTTGTGGGCCGGAAGATGAACGCAATCGAAAAACGAACCCTGCTACGCACACCGAAGTACAAACTTAAACCGTTATAAATCAAGACAGAAACATCAAAAATATCGCAATGATCGTGAGCATCACATTTTGCGAACTCCTGTTTTCATTTTAGACCACCTTTTCGAGTAGAAAAATTTCCCCACCTTTTATAGCTGCTTGCCATTTTTTGTGGTTTTTTATAAGACCCTCGACTTCCTTTATCCATTTCCTTCAGAGTTTCTTGTTTGAGCGGATCGGATTCCCGTGCGAGCAACTGCTCCCTTGCGAGTTTGAGTTCTTCGACTCCTGTGAGTTCACTTTTATTTTTTGGCCGAATTTCCAGTCAAGGAGAAGTGTCAAAGTTACAGGTCTTATTTTTTTGGTTCGAGATTCTTATGGCTTCCACGCCTCATCCAGCACGCCCTTCAATCGCTCCAGGGACGTGGCCGTTCTGGGACACATGTACCTGTAGTTGGGAACCGAGTACGGGGAGGCATTTGGCGCAACGATCGCACGAAAAGCATCTGCAAGCTCGTTAAGCGCGAGCTGGCCATTGTTGGAAATTGTAAATTCCAGAGTCGTATAAGGGTACGCCTTGTCGTACCAAGCATTGTGGCGTGCTATCCATTCAATAACCGCTTTCCCAAGTGGGACGTTTCGATGCAGGCTAACTTTTACGGACCCATCGGCGGTGAGATCCGCGAAAATAAGACAAAAATGAGGCAACAGAAGGTTTTTCTCAGCTCCTACGTCGCCCGGTCCGCGATCATCAACAATAAATATATGGCCCTTATCGAAGTCTGTGATTCGGTTATCAGCAAAACCGTCATACTCTGAAAAGAGTGCCTGCTTGAGTTTGCTCAGTTGCTTGTCTCCGACTTGCATTGTACCCGCCGAGCTGCATTATAGAATGCACGATCAGAAACGATAGTGCCGCATGGCGCATCGAGGAGCGCAGACGCTTTCAGGAACCACCTGCTCTCGCGCCGCGATAGCAGAGAAGCTGAGAGTCGATCCATCCTACGTGAGCAAAGTTGCCAGTGGCGACAGGCACTCAACAGAAGTTCGTCGCGCAATTTTGGAGGAACTTAGGTCAGGGAATGTCATCGGCAAGGCGAACGGTGGAATGGTCATCAACGATGAGAATGCAGCGCATCTGAATTGCGGGAACCGTTTTACAAAGGCCAAGAAGAAGAGAGTCTCACGTATGCCGAAGGCGGTTCGATAAGTACATATTGTATTGCCCCCGAATGACTTCAAACGAGGTGTTTAGGAGGTCGTCGTGTATCCATTTTCAAGACGGTAAGGGACCTGCTGTAGGTTTTACCGGGTTCATGCCTGCGCAGAATGGCTGAGTGCGAGTAGCCGAGACGGCGGCACAAGTCCGTGGGGGTAGGCGGTGGGTCTTCGTGGAGGGCGTTTCTTAGGATCGGGCGCATACTCTGGCTTCGCCTGCACGATCCTCTTGGCGATTGCCGTGCACAGCTCCGGAAACTTTTGTTGAATATAGCCACTGTTTGGATGTCCAAGGCTTGCAGCGATCTGATGAAACCGGCCTCTGGAAACGAATTTGGAAGCATCTACCTCTCCAAGGGCTGCAACATCGACGAGATCTTTACATAATAGAGACATGCCGCGAACAACCCTCTTATCGCTTCAGTCTTCTCACTAGTAAAGGATCGTTTGGCGGGGACTTTCCCCCGTATTGAGACCTCAACCATGATTGGCAGTTTGATACGAGACTCTCGACAATAGCAACGCGCGGCGGCATGGGCCACGCGGGCGGCGGCTGTATCGCGGCGTTCCTTGCTGCCGTTACCCTGGGCAGCGGAATTCTGAACCTGATCGCCGTAGTGGGTGGGGCTTCACAGCCAAAACTGCTTGTGATGGCCTTTCCTGTTGAGTTTAGCCGCCTTTCGCGTACGCTGACGATTCTCGTCGGCTTTGCTTTGATTGTTTCGTCACTCAACATCTGGAAGCGGAAGAAGCGGGCCTGGGCTGTTGTTCTCGCGCTTGCGTCGTTTTCGACCATCTTCCATCTGACCAAAGAGCTCAACTATGGGGAAGCGGCGTTATCGTTCATCCTGCTCCTGTTGCTGCTCTTGGCGCGCGACCTATTCCCTGTCAAGAGCAGCAGACCGGACCTTCGGTCAGGTTTGTTGCGACTCCTAGTTTCCGCAGTGGTGGCCATCAGCTATGGCATCGCTGGATTCTGGCTGCTTGACGAGCAGCATTTCGCTATGAACTTTCACGTTGTAGATGCCATCGCCGCTACCTTGCGGTTCCTGTCTCTCTCAGGCGATCCCCATTTGGTGCCACGCACTGAGTATGGGCGCTGGTTCCTTGATTCGCTGTATCTGATCACCTTAACAGCGAGCGTTTATTCCGGCTTCGCCCTGTTCCGACCTATGCTGTACCGCTTCCGTGCAGTGCCGCGAGAACTCGCGCTAGCCAGGGACATCGTTCAACAATATGCTCGCACGCCGCTGGATCTTTTTAAGCTCTGGCCGGATAAATCCTATTTCTTCTCGCCTTCGAAGCGTTCGGTTATTGCCTATCGAGTCGCAGGCAATACCGCCATCGCTCTCGGAGACCCAGTAGGACCGGAAGCCGAGATCGGGCCGACTGTGCGCGAATTTCTGAAGATGTGCCACGAGAACGGATGGGCAGTTGCCTTTTACCAAACGCTTCCCGATTTTGTGCCGGTGTACCTTCGTTTGCGCCTAAAGAAACTAAAGATTGGTGATGACGCCATGGTCGACCTGCTCGAGTTCTCACCTCAGGGCAAGGGCAAACGAGAACTTCGATCCAAAGTCCGGCAGCTCGAAGCCTTGGGCATCCACACTGTCGAATTTCAACCACCGGTACCAGACAACATCCTCGCGCAATTGAAGACCGTTTCCGACCAGTGGTTACAGATTCCGGGTCGGCGCGAACGGAGTTTCACGCTCGGCCAGTTCGACCTCGACTACTTGCGCTCCAAACCGGTACTCGTCGCCGTGGATAGCGCCGGCACAGTGCTTGCCTTCATCAACCTGATCTCTGTTGATAGGACCGAAATCACCGGCGACCTGATGCGCCGGCGCACCGATGCTCCCAACGGCATTATGGACTACCTCTTCCTAAAGCTGTTTCGATACGCAAGAGAAAGAGGTTATGCGCGCGTCAGCCTAGGCATGGCACCCATGACCGGGTTCCAGGAGTGCGACAAACCTACGGCGGAAGAACACGCGATCCACGGAATGTTTAAGCGCCTCAATTTTCTCTTCAGCTTCCGCGGCCTCTACCACTACAAAGCTAAGTTTGCTACCTCGTGGGAGCCGCGATACTTGGTCTACAGGAATATCATGGAGCTGCCACGTACAGCTTTTGCATTGCGGCGGATCTCGGAGATTGGGGAAGAAAAAGATGAGCGTGACGCGCCTGAATTGGAACTCGCGTCCAGGGGCCCGAATCAATCCAGAGGTCATCATTAATGATGTCAGCATCAGCATTAATAGTGATGCCGCGTTCGAAGTTCGTGGCGATTGGCGCAGTGGTCCTCGCATTCTGCACAACCGTCTACTCCGAAATTCCCAAGCCAGGGAAGAACGAGGTGCCGATAAGGGGCCACCGCCAAAATATCTACTTCTATCCGGCAGAAGGAGCCGGGAATCATCGCAAAATCCTGTTTGCTCCGGGCGATGGCGGCTGGCGAGGGTTTGCCATTACGATCGCGCAAGACCTTGCGAAGGCCGGCTACGACGTGTATGGCATCGATACGCTACGATATTTGAAGAGTTTCACAGGGCCATCGGTGCTGAGCCCACAGGAGATCGCATCTGACTTCAACCAGATGGCACGGTGGATCCAACAGGGCGGGCGAGAACGTTGTCTCCTGGTCGGCTGGTCGGAAGGCGCGGGGCTTAGCTTGGCCGCGACAGCAGTTGGCGAGAACCAAACAATCTTCGATGGCTTGGTCGCCATCGGTACGCCGGAATACAATATCCTGGCTTGGCACTGGACAGATATCGGTGCGGAAATCACAAAGAAGCTACCCGGTGAACCGACCTTCAGAAGCGCCGACTTCATGGCGCGAGTGTCGCCGCTCCCCCTGTTGGTAATCGCCTCCACGTCCGACGAGTACGTCACGCCCGAGACGACACGTGCGCTTTTCTCGGAAGCTCGCGAGCCGAAGCGCCTGGTCATAATCAATGCTCGGGACCACAAATACAGCGGCAATACCGACGGGTTCTTCCGCACGCTCCGGGAGGGCGTAAATTGGATCCGGCAACAACACCAATGAACTCTACTGGTGCAGACGTGCCAGACGAAGGCGTGCGGCCTTCCCGTATGAAGCAGGTACTGCCGTACATCTACGCGACAGCTTGCCTGGTCTGGGTATTTCACGATGTCCACCCTCACCAGTTGCTTGTCACAGTGTCCATCGCCTACTGGTGGTTCGTTGCTTTAGCGATCATCATCGACGTCCTGACCTATGTTTTGCAGGGTATGCGATGGAAGCTGCTGCTTGCGCCCGTCGGGTGCTTGAGTACCCTGCGAGCGACCCAGGGCATCTACGCCGGATTGTTCACGAACGAGTTGGTCCCGCTACGCTTTGGCGAACTTGTTCGCGCCTTCCTTGTGTCGCGCTGGTTGTCGTCGGGCGTCGCAGAGGTCGTGCCATCCATGGTGGTCGAGCGTTTTCTCGATGCGCTTTGGTTGGCGGCTGGCATTGGCATGGCTGCGATTTTCGTGCGGTTACCGAAAAACCTCATCGGAGCTGCCGACGCGCTCGGGGGAATGGTGCTTGTCGCCGCCTTGCTGTTCCTGTGGATGGTTTTTCGCCACGACAAAGAACTGAAGGAAAGCGAACCAGGTCCCTCATCGCGTGTCCTGAGCGGTTTTTCACGTTTCGCCTCTCGGCTAGCCAGCGGATTCCACGACATCGGCTTCTCGCACCGGCTCTGCCTAGCCGCTCTGCTCTCAGCCGGCATGCTGGCCTGCCAGATCCTGGCGCTCTGGTTCATGATGATAGCCTGCCGCATCGAGTTGCAGCTCGCAGCCGGCGCAATCGTTTTTTTGATCGTTCGCCTTGGCACCGCCATTCCCAACGCTCCGGCAAACATCGGCACCTCTCAGTTCTTCTGCGTCTTGGCGCTTAGTTTTTTTGGCGTGGAGAAGACGGTCGCGGCCGGTTTTTCCATCGTTTACTTCCTCGCGTTAACCGTGCCACTGTGGATCGTTGGTCTGCTCGCGATCAGCCGTACTGGTATGAGCCTGTCAACGATCCGTTTAGGAGCCGCTGCCTTCCGTCGCGATCCTGGCCGGGCTTGAGTGTTGCATTGCCTCAGCACACCAGTAAGCGTCTTCACGAGGCAAGTCTCGCCCATTCGTTGGTGACAGAATGGGCCCGCCTCAGTGATACTGCCTCGGCGGAAAACTCTCCGCCCTATCAGCAACAACATCAAGGTCTTCAGCACCGACTAGTGGACAGCGGAGCTGCCAGACTCATAATTGTGCGTCCACCGGCCCTATATATAAAGGAGAGCGACCTCCGGACCCGCCAGAGCTTTGACTATTGGCCTAACGTTCATAAATCAGTTAACGACCATAACTATGGACACTATATATGAGGACCAGTCGATCATCCGTGGTATTGCCGATACCGGTGAGAAGCGCGCTGCGAAAGCTAGGCCGCGACATTCGTGACGCCCGGCGGCGGCGGCGGCGCATCCCGGCGGCGATCGCGGCGCAGCGCGCGTCGATAAGCCGCACAACCCTGGTCAAGATTGAAAAGGGCGATCCCGGTGTCGCAATCGGGATATACGCCACGGTCCTTTTTGTATTGGGCATGGCGGACCGACTGGCCGATCTGGTCGCTCCGAAGAACGACATTGTGGGCTTGCAGCTCGAAGAGGAACATCTGCCGCAACGCATTCGTGTCGCGCGGAAGCAGAAGCGCACGAAAGATAAGTGATGGACAAAGAAACTCTTGTCTATGTGGATCTCGACGGCGTTCCCCACCTGATGGGACGGCTGTGGGCCCGCGTGCGCAAGAACAAGGAAAGCGCCACCTTCGAATACGACAAAGCCTGGCTGGAAAATCCCGCGCGATTCTCGCTGGAGGCCGCCCTGCAAGTTGGCCCCGGCCCATTCCACACGCCGGCGGATACGCCGATGTTCGGTGCGATCGGCGACTCGGCGCCGGACCGGTGGGGCAGGGCGCTCATGCGCCGCATGGAGCGACGGCGCGCGGAGCGCGAGGGCACGGCGCCGCGCACACTTCAGGAAATCGACTTTCTGCTGCTGGTGGACGATGAGGCACGCCAGGGTGCTTTGCGATTTGCCGAAAAGGAGGGCAGACCGTTTCTGCGGGAAGAAGGCCTCAAGCGCATCCCGCACTGGTCGAACTGCCGGAACTGCTCTCCGCGGCCGAACGTGTCATGGAGGACAAGGACACCGATGAGGATCTGCGAATGCTGTTCGCGCTTGGATCGTCGCTCGGCGGCGCGGCCCGAAGGCCTCGGTGATCGAGAAGGGCGGACACCTCGCGATTGCGAAGTTTCCACGCAAGGACGATGAAGTCAACACGGTGGTGTGGGAAGCAATTGCGCTCACACTGGCACAGAAAGCCGGCATCGCCGTGCCCGAAGGCCGCGTCGAAACCATATCCAAAAAACCCGTGCTCCTGCTGCGCCGCTTTGACCGTGAGCGCAAGTGGCGCATTCCCTTCCTCTCCGCCATGAGTATGCTGGGATCAAAGGACAACGAAAGCCGATGCTATCTGGAAATTGTGGACACGCTGCGCCAGCACGGGGCCGCGCCGAAAGCCGACATGGAGGCGCTGTGGCGGCGGCTGGTGTTCAATATTCTGATTTCGAACACCGATGACCACCTTCGCAATCACGGCTTCTCTACGCGGGGCAGGAGGGCTGGCGCCTTTCACCGGCCTACGACCTCAACCCGGTGCCGACCGACATCAAGCCGCGTATCCTCGCCACGGCGATCAACGAGGACGACAACACGGCATCCCTCGCGCTGGCGATGGAGGTCGCGGGGTATTTCGAGCTGGAAGACGGCAAGGCCCGCGAAATAGCAAAGCAAGTCGGCAAGGCTGTCTCGAAGTGGCGCGACGAAGCCGCGCGGCGCGGCCTGACGAAAAACGAGATCGACCGCATGGCGTCAGCGTTTGAGCATGAAGACTTGAAATCGGCACAGCGCGGACAATGATTTCTTTGTACCGTGACATTTTGCCTTTTGCGGCTTCCGCGGACTTTGCGCTAACCTATTGCTCCACAATGCGTAAGTAGCAAGCTAGCAAGAGCAAAAAAAGGAGGAGCCACCATAAAAGCTTAATGTTATAAATAGCGCAGTGTGACATTCCTTTACCTGGCGGTAATTTTTTGTGGCGAAGGCGAATGACGACCGTGGAGTGGATTTCCGTGTGCCTGCGACAAGCGAGGGTCAGTAGAGTTCCCGGACCCCGCCTCAGTATCGATAGATGCTTCCATCTGCCGCCCCGTTTCTAGGAAGCGAGACACAAACCACTCATATCCAGTCGGAGGCGACCGAGTGGTTGTCCGTATTCATCGCAAGTCGCTGGTGTAGGACGCGCCGACTCTACTGTCTTTCGAACCATCTGCTTGGTTTCCCTTTCATTCCCCATCCTGAGCACTTTAAGCCGCCCCGTCTTCTGCAAAAAAGGACGACCAACAACCAGAAAAAAACTTGTGTGACAGGGATCATGGAAGGCGGACCGCCGTTGTGGCGCTCCGCCCCCCATTGTCCCTATGTCGGCAGAGTTCGGTGGTGCTCAGTGGTGACCGCCTCCTCCACCGCCTCCACTATGACCGCCGCCGCCACCACCGCCTCCACTATGACCGCCGCCGCCACCATGGAAGCCACCTCCACCCGCAACGCCTCCTCCACTATGACCGCTTCCTCCACCATAAACGCCTCCCGTTCCGTGCGAGACGACAGAGCCGCCTCCACCATGGAAGGTTTGGCCACTCTGTCCTCCGTGGAATCCTTCGCCTCCATGGAATCCCGCATGCGAGCCCGCCGCCACTGAACCACCACCAGTGAAGCCGCTGTGTTCGGAATGGCCAGGCCCGTTGTAGGTGCCATGATCGAAGTGATCGTAGTAATGGGCTTCATGATGCTCCCCATCACCAAAGTGTCCCCTGTTGGCAAAGTGGTTCCTATCGTGGTCCCTATCGCCAAAATGACGGAAGTCTCGATCAAAATCGTGGTCGAAGTGACCGAAGAAGAAAATCGGCGCGAAGCCCACGTCAAACGGTGAATAAAAACCCCAACCGAATGGGCTGTAGAAGATGCCATCTCCTGGGATGAAGGTATAAGAGCCGTAATATGGATCCCAATCCCAACCGGCCGCGTACGAATTATCCACTTGGTCGCCTTGCGCCCTATCGACGTTGGCTTCCGCCAAATAAGAAGAGCGCAGGCTGCTCCACCGATACAGATCGTCCTGGACTTGTTCTCTGTCGAACTTCTCCGGATTCATCGACTCGCCCGCGTTGAAGGCGAGCTGATGTTCATTCTCGACCTTGATGTCCTGGCCATTCATTTCGACATTGGCTTCGCCCTGGTAAACGCGAACCATATCGTGGTCGGCATCAAAGTCGTAGAAGCCGGTCTTAGTAAGGCGAACCTTCGCGCCGTCCTCAGCGATGACCACGTTGTTCTCCGGTTGCAACTCGGCTACCTCCACGGTGGCTTCGCCTTTGCCCAACCGGAGTTCCGTATCGGTCAAGGTGGGAGAAATCATCGTCGCAGAGCTGTTGTCGCCGAGTCTAAAAAAGACGCCGGGCGTGAGGAGAAGCTCCGCCTTGCCTGCTTTCGTTTCTAAAGACTGACCGGGATGCAATTCTGTCTTCCCAATCGCCTCCGGACCGAGACTTTGCCCTTCAATAGAAGCCTGGCCCTCCACATAGTTCAAACTGCCTGGACGTGCCGGGTTCGCTGTTGCCTTTTCTGGATGAGCTGAGTCTGAGCCCCAAGAGGGCACAGAGAGAGCCGCAGCCAATACTATGCTTGCAATCCCCATCAACCTCCGCTGCGTCATAATATTTACCTCCATATTTGTTAGATGCAAAGAGTGTCGAATATTGAACTATTTAGTTCGTTACTGGATAATGCGTATATGGGACGCCCGAAGAACTCTAGTCGAGAGGAGATGCTGGAGAAGGCTATACCTATCTTCTGGAAGCAAGGGTTTTCCGACACAAGCCTTGAGGACCTGGAACGAGCCACAGGTGTAAATAAATCCGGACTGTATTCGGAATTCCGAAACAAGGAAGATCTTTTCGTCGAATGTCTTCGGTACTACCTTGCGAGCCAGCAGAAGAGAGGATTGTTGACTGAGGAGCCTCTGGGATGGAAGAACATTGAAACATTTCTCAAGCGCGGGCCTCACACGAAGGAGGAGCAGAAGGGATGCTTTTCTATCAGTTCTATGCGTGAATTTGCGATCTTGCCAGACGAGGTGCATGCAATTGTGGCGCAAAGTCGGGCAACAATGAAACGTCTTCTCGTAAAAAACATTGAAGCGGCAGAGTCAACAATGGACCCCGAATCCGTCGCAGAGATGGTATTGGTTTTTTTCTCAGGGTTGTGCATTGAGTACAATCTCACATCAGGCAAGAACTCCCGGGCTCGCAAGATTGGGAGTCTTATGAAGGTTCTCCGCAGCTTCTAGTCGTTTTGCATTCCTGTTGCCTGCAAATGTGGATCGTCCTTTTCCAGATTGCTTATGTTCGAGCTCTGGCCGTCATTTATCTTCGGCAGCTACAACGGCGCGATGGTCGTCTTTCTGACGGAAATCATCGCGATGTTTTTTGCCTTAGACAACTTCTTTTCGCGGCAGGAGTGACTACCATTGCTACCAAAAAGTGCGCATTTGTTTTTCGAACGATACTGGTAAGATTGAGGGCGCGACGGTCGCAAGTGACTGGTAGCGTTTGGCATGCAGAATTCGGAGAGATTGTTTCAGGCGTGTTCACACCCGTGCTCGCCAAACACTCGAAGTCATTCTCGCTCACGACTGCATCTCGGTCGGGTCGATCGAATGCAGCGAAACTTCGAGCCTATGCGAAAGCAGGTGGAGACCTGGCAGCGAAGTGAGTTGACGGATGTCGAGGTCAAAGTGGTCATCTACGAGGCATTCGTCGAAGGCAAACTGGAAGCTCTCAAGCACCTTGCCCGAGCCGTGAATGACGTCTATTTCGAACCGAGTATGAGGAATTCAAGCCAAGGACCATCTGGTCTTTCGAATGCGTTCACGTCGACATTCAAGCAACTCGACCCCATTCCACAATTCGAGACGACGGCGAAGCTGGGCGAATTCCTGCAAGCCCGCTTTTCACAATCGTTCTGACCTCTGAGGACGACGTGAAATCAGTTCCTATCCGACTGAAAAACGCAACCGATACCGAGCGACGGCATCAGAAGCAGAGAGAGACAAAAACGGGTACAAGTCGCCTTTGCAGTCCCGCCTTTTACAAACAAATCGTTCCACTGCGATGACGACTCTTGCTCGTCTCCAGGAGAGGACTCCAAAATGCAGAGGGTGACAACCGGTCTCGACTATTTTCTGATTTTGGATGCTCTGAGTCTGCCGCGCAGATACGCGCGCCCAGAATCACGGATGACGATTCTCGCCCGAATTGAATCCTGTTACAGTCCGGTACCATCCTAAGAGAACAAACCTTATGGACCACAAAGCAGAGAAAGTGTTGGTAGTGGAACCCGATGATGGTCTCAGGGAACAGATCGTCGCAGCGGTTCGCGAGGCGGGTTATGAGGTCTCGGACGACTATCGGGAAGGGATGAAAACGGTCCTCGCTTTGGATC
>JAOAPG010000452.1 GCA_025462785.1 Acidobacteriaceae bacterium | reverse complement strand
GCTGCAGGTGCAACTGTTATTTTCGATGATTCGATTCTCCCTAACAGCTTCGCGGAAACCGTAGCTCGCGTCGGCACGTTTCCTTATGTGCGTCAAGGAACAGAAAGATTCCTAGCCCGGTATGGTCCGGCCCAATACCATTCGGCCGACGAGTATCAGAAGACAGTGGGATCCCCGTTGCCCGCGACTATCATTGGCGGTACGGATGAGACCACTCGAAAGGATCGTCCGCCCTTGGTTCAAGCTGTATTCGAAAGCGATCCGCAAGCCGAGGTCAACGTCCTTGCTCCACGGAGAAAGGCACTCGAGGCCTACAACGAAACGCTGGAGCGGCTGCACCTCGATGGTTTCGTCTACCCGGCGACACAGATGCCTCCCCCCGACGAGACCATGCCGCAGGACGGGAAGATTAGCGAAGGTCCACACAGCGACACTGGATGGGTGAATATGATCGGCGTTCCCGCGGTAGTCGTTCCAGGCGGGTTCTATCCTGATGGTCTTCCGTTCGGTTTAGAGCTGTCAGCCCGACCGTGGAAAGACGGCGACTTGCTCAGTTGGGCATACGCGTATGAACAGGCTACTCGGCACCGCAGGCCGCCGGTACTCGTCGAAAATGGTCTGCTACCCAACGCAAAATGAGGTACTTACGCCCATTCTGGGTAGCATCTAATCCTGCGGATTGCAAACCGGCCAACTACCCCTTTCTCTGTCACTACCCCTTTCTCTGTCTTGACAACAGTCGTTTCAGGTCGTACTCTCCGTACTTATGAAGTGGACCGAACCGCAATATGAAGAAATCTCGCTGGGTTGCGAGATTAACTCTTACGCCTGCGCCGAAATCTAACCGGGGCGGATGCAAGTAGAAATTTTAGGGACGGCTGCCGGCGGCAGTTTCCCGCAGTGGAATTGCGCTTGCCGTAATTGCCGATACTTGCGCCGCGGCACGTTCTCCGGCAAGCCTCGCACTCAAATACAGGTCGCCATCAGTTCCGATAGCGAGTCTTGGTTCCTACTTAATGCTTCGCCGGATCTGCGTACGCAGATCGAAGCCTGTGCCTTTCTGCATCCCAGGGGCAGCGCTCGAGATTCTCCGATTTCCGGAGTCGTATTAACCAGCGCCGATCTAGACCAGTCACTCGGGTTGTTGCTGCTTCGCGAGTGGCAGCCGCTGCAGATCTATTCCACAGCTTCGGTTCAAAAAATCCTTCGTGAAGACAACACTGTTTTCTCGATGCTGGAGCGCAGCAGCGGTCAAGCACGCTGGACAGGTATTGTTCCGGGCGCAACATTCGAGCTCGCGTCAACCGCCGGAGAGCCATCGGGAATTAGGTGTACTCCAATATCGCTGGCGACCCACTATCCCGCTTATGTGCCTGCCGGTCGCCTTGTTGAACTGTGCCCCGGCGAGGCGGTGCTTGGACTCATTCTGGAATCGAGTTCCGGCAAGCGACTCGGCTATTTTCCTGCTGTCGGGCAAGTTGATGAAGCGCTGCTCCAGCAATTGAATTCACTTGACGTGCTGCTCTTTGATGGGACGTTCTGGACCGACGACGAACTCATCGAACTGAGACATGGAGGGCAAGTAGCCCGCCAGATGGGACACATTCCGGTTTCTTCTCACGGCGGCAGCCTGGATTTATTATCAGAGTTGCAATGCAAGAGAAAGATGTTCGTGCACATCAACAACACCAATCCCATGCTGGATGAAAGCGGCCCCGAATACCGCCAGGTGCACGAGCACGGATGGGAGATTGCTGAGGATGGATGTCATCTCGAATTGTGACACCAGCGACCGACCGGCTGCTGAGCGTTGACGAACTTCGCGCACGGCTTCGGCAAGTGGGAGAGCAACACTATCATCACCGTCATCCGTTCCATGTCTTGATGCACGAGGGCAAATTAACCAGGGGGCAACTGCAAGCCTGGACCCTCAACCGTTACTACTATCAAAGCCGGATCCCCATAAAAGATGCGATCGTTCTGTCGCGGAGCGATGATCCGCAATTCCGCCGGGCATGGCGTAAGCGCGTGCTGGATCATGATGGCGAAGATACGCCTGAGGGCGGCATCGAGCGCTGGATCCGTTTAGCAGAAGCGACCGGCTTGTCACGAGAACGCGTGGTTAGTTGCAAAGAGGTTTTACCCGCTGTGCGCTATGCAGTGGACGCCTACCTTGATCTGGTTAAGAACCGGTCGTTGCTCGAAGCGGTGGCATCATCACTGACTGAACTGTTCTCCCGCGATTTGATTTCTTTGCGCATGAACGCCTTGCGCCACCATTACCCGTGGTTGTCAGGGGCCTTGGATTATTTTGTGGCGAGATTGGACCAGGCTCCTGCCGACGCGCAGTTTGCGTTTGAATTCGTCGCCAATCATGCTTCCACATACGCTGAGCAAGAATTGGCAATTCAGGCCTTGCGCGAGAAGTGCGACATTCTCTGGGCTCAACTGGACGCCCTTTATTACGCCTACGTGCAACCGGGATCGCCTACTTCCGGTGCGTTCCGTCCCGAGGAGACGCGCAATGTCTGATCTAGAGGATTCCAGTCAGCCTCGTTTGGCCGCGGGCTGCCGATGGGTAGGGGAGGGCGAAAATCGCACGCTCGTCTATCCCGAAGGCGCGTTACGGCTGCAGGAAACCGCGCGGGCGATTCTAGATCGCTGCGACGGTCAGCACACCTTCGATCAAATCGTGCATGAGCTCGCAGTAGCTTACAACGCCTCCGACCCATCCAAAATTCGGCAGGATGCAGTCGCGTTCCTCGAACGTCTCCGGCAGAAACGGCTGGTGGATTTCTGATGACGGAAAGCCCGCTCGCGCTAATTGCGGAAGTTACGCATCGTTGTCCGTTGCACTGTGTCTATTGCTCTAATCCCCTGCAGATGGTCTCTTCGGCGGCGGAATTAACCACCGAAGAATGGGAGAACGTGTTCCAGCAGAGCGCGAAGCTTGGCGTGCTGCATCTTCATTTGACTGGTGGGGAACCTTTGGCGCGGGAGGACCTCACCCGGCTGGTGAAGTCCGCACACGGGTGCGGTCTCTACACAAACTTGATCACTTCCGGCATTGGTCTGTCTGAGCAGCGATGGGAGGAACTCGTCAGAGCGGGGCTGGACCACATCCAACTCAGTTTTCAGGATTCGCGTGAAGCTGCGGCCAACTGGATCGCGGGCACACGCGGGCACGCTAAGAAATTGGAAGTCGCGGCTATAATCCGCCACTCGCGCGTGGCGTTCACTATCAACATGGTTGTGCATCGCCAAAACGTTGATCACCTCGACGAAATGATTGCCTTGGCTGAGTCGCTGCAACCCCAGCGATTGGAAATTGCGCATACGCAGTACTACGGCTGGGCTTGGGAGAACGTGGATCAATTGTTGCCCACGCGCGAACAGGTTGTTGAATCCTTAAAAACGATTGCCGCGGCCCAGAAACGTCTGGAGGGGAAGATCCGCATAGATGCAGTGGTGCCCGACTACTACGCCCGATTTCCAAAGGCCTGCATGGGTGGTTGGGGACGCCGTCAGTTGTTGATTGATCCGAAGGGAACGGCGTTGCCGTGCCACGCGGCGGCTGTAATTCCAGGGCTGCGGTTCGAAAATATTCGGGATCAAACGATCGGATGGATTTGGCGCGAGTCCGACAGCTTCCAAAAGTTCCGCGGTGAGAGTTGGATGCCAGAGCCCTGCGGGAGCTGCGAGCGCCGCACGGAAGATTTTGGGGGCTGCCGCTGCCAGGCGTTCATGATCGCTGGGGATGCGGCGGCGACCGATCCCGTATGTTCGCTGGCCCCGATGCACAGCTTAGTCGAGCAGAAACTTGCAGAGGTGAATTCGCGGGCGGCTGCGGTCGACGACCAAATGCCTGTTGCGTCGCCCGTGGAACAATCGCAATTCCGAATGTATCGGGCTCAGCCCAAGTGAACGTGTGACGGGCTATTCGCAAACTGACCTACTGCCGAATGATATGCAAAAGAAAGCCTCACTCCAGAAAGTGGACTGAGGCTTTTGATTATTAGCTTGGCAGCCAAGCGCGGCGGTCGAAAAGGGCCTGCTGCCCGATGCAAGATGATTTGCATGCCGGAGACTGTGGCGGTTTGAGTTGTTCGGTGCCGAGAACCCAAACTGAATACAGTCTTTCCCCAATATGCGAGTTGATGAAATGAGTATAGACTCGCGCCGCGTTTGAACTCCTAGGCCAGATTCCACCTAAATTGTTCGACGGAGCGTGTCTATGCAGATTCTCAGGTGTTCTCCAAGACGAAAACCCCTGTTTGTTGTGTGCCGTTTTGTAATGATTGCTGCTCTTGTCGCGGCATCGTGTCTCTTAACTCTATCCGCCAGCGCTGCCACCTCGTTTTCATCTCATTCAACCAACATCGTTGCTGCCCCAGCTGCGGCTTTGCCTGTGTCCTCCAGCCAATCCAAGTTCGGACCGAACGTCTACATTTTCAATCCGAGTATGCCGCAGAGCCAGATCCAGGCGACGGTCGACTCGATATCAAGCCAACAGGTCTCCAACCAGTTTGGAACTCAGCGTTATGCATTGCTATTTGAGCCCGGCACATATGGGTCTAGCACTACGCCCCTTAATTTTCAGGTTGGGTACTACACGATGGTGGCGGGTCTCGGCCAGTCACCGAGTGACGTCGTCATCAACGGATCGATCGATGTATATAACCAGTGCTTCAGCGGCAGCTGCATCGCCCTCGTGAACTTCTGGCGATCGCTCTCGAACCTGAGTATCAATGTGACCACCCCGAACGCCGGCTGTTACAGCGGCGAATTCTGGGCGGTCTCGCAGGCCGCTCCAATGCGCCGGGTCCTCGTCAACGGATTCGCAACTCTTATGGATTATTGCAGCGGCCCGTCCTATGCAAGCGGCGGCTTCATTGCCGATTCACAGTTCGTTGGCAGCACCGTCGTCAATGGTTCGCAGCAGCAGTGGTTTATCAGGAACAGCAATCTCGACGGCTGGACGAATGGCGTCTGGAACCAGGTGTTTTCTGGAGTTGTGGGTGCGCCCGCACAATGTTTCCCCGCTCAGAAGTCATGCGGTGGCCCGTACACGACGCTCGCGACCAGCCCGGTGACACGCGAGGCGCCATATCTATACGTTGATTCTCACGGCCATTACAACGTTTTCGTGCCTTCGGTACAGCAGAACACGGCCGGCGCGACATGGGGCAGCGGCGCGACCCCGGGATCGTCTATCCCGCTTCGCAGATTCTTTGTTGCTCATCCGACGGACTCGGCGGATGCGATCAATGTGGCATTGCTTTTTGGCTTTGACCTCATCCTCACGCCAGGCGTTTACAACTTGCACCGCAGCCTCCAGATTTATTATCCAGATACAGTTGTGCTCGGTCTAGGTTTCCCGACGCTGATTCCTCAACGTGGAAATGCGTCGATGATTGTCAACAACCCCAATGGAGTATTGGTCTCCGGAGTTATCTTCGATGCCGGCCCGAAGAACTCTCCGGTGTTACTCCAGGTAGGAAACGCGTGCCAAAACGACGACTGCCATCATCACAACGATGATGTAGCCTCCGATCCGCCCGGGCTTTATGACGTGTTCTTCCGTATTGGCGGCGCCGCCGCGGGAAAAGCTACAACCAGTCTGGTGGTCAACAGCGACAACGTCATCCTCGATGACATCTGGGCATGGCGGGCCGACCATGGCAGTGGCGTGGGCTGGACGCAAAATACCGCGGACACCGGCGTCGTGGTTAACGGAAATAATGTGACCGCGTATGGGCTTTTTGTCGAGCACTACCAAAAGTACGAGGTGATCTGGAACGGCAACGGCGGTACGGACATCTTCTTCCAGAATGAGATGCCATATGATCCGCCTGGCCAGGCGGCATGGATGGAAGCTCCCGGAATTGACGGCTGGGCAGCTTTCAAGGTTGCAGATACCGTATCCACTTTCAACGGATACGGTATGGGCAGCTACAGCTTCTTCAATCAGGGCGTGAACATCTACGCTGCGAACGCGTTCGAGGTTCCACCCACCTTTCTGGCATCCAGTATGAATGATCTGCTCACGATCTTCCTCAGCACGTCAGGGTCGGGCGGCATTCTGAACGTGATCGACAACACTGGAGGGTCATCGACCATCGTCAATCCGGATACGCCGGTTACGGTGGTTAGCTACCCTTAAGACAGACACCTTGTAAAGTTGCGCGACCGAGCAACAAAACGCCTCAGCCCAGAAAGATTGGCCTGAGGCGTTCGATTGTTAGCTCGACAGCCAAAGCGGCTGTCCTACGTTACGTCGTCCAAAATCTCTAACGGCTTGCCAGCGCCGGCTCGTGCTTTCCAGACTTGAAGGTTTGATAGTGCTTGTTGATCTCGTCCCAGTTCACTACGTTCCACCACGCGGCCAAGTATTCCGGACGGCGGTTGTGGTACTTCAAGTAATATGCGTGCTCCCAGACGTCGTTGCCAAGAATCGGGAAGAGACCTTGAGAGATCGGATTGTCCTGATTGGGGGTGCTGATGATCTGGACTTCGCCCCCAGACTTGCCGACCAGCCATGCCCATCCGCTGCCAAATTGTTTTACTCCGGCATCGTTGAACTTGGTTTGGAAATCTTTGAAGCTGCCGAATGCCTTCTTGATAACGTCTGCAATCTCGCCGGTAGGATCGCCCCCACCTTTGGGCTTCATGATCTTCCAAAACATGGTGTGATTAACGTGCCCACCGCCATTGTTGCGAACGGCGGTGCGAATGTCTTCGGGAACGCTGTTCAGATCGCGCAACAATTCTTCGGCGCTCTTCGATTGCAGTTCGGGATGTTTCTCAAGAGCGGCGTTCAGGTTCTTTACATATGCGCCGTGATGCATGTCGTGATGCAGTTTCATAGTCTGCTCGTCGATTGTGGGTTCGAGAGCGGAGTAATCGTAAGGTAAAGGGGGCAGTTCATGCGCCATAATTCTCTTCCTCCAAGGTGCAAGATGACGGGTTCGATGCGAACGATTCAGGGATGAGCTGAACGAAAATCAGCGGCCCCGGAAAGCTCTCCTGTTCAAACCTTTATTGTCTAGCAGTATTG
>JAOAPG010000437.1 GCA_025462785.1 Acidobacteriaceae bacterium | reverse complement strand
AGTTAAAACTTCGGCAGAAACGCTTGCGAAGCGCCAATCCCCAGGCTTTATTAATGCGCCCTCCGAACGGGGAGTGAATTACAAGTTGCATTCCTCCCGACTCGTCAAAGAAGCGCTCTGCAATGATTGTGTCCTGTGTCGGAACAGTTCCGAGCACCGCACGGCCTTCGAGAACGTATTCGATGGCCTGCTCGGCTCCGGCATCATCTAGTCCGCACTCTTCTTTCAGCCAAGCTACGGCTTCCGCCACTGCGGGTTGTTGCTGCGAAACCCCGACGGGCGAAGTATGCGGAAGCCTGTCGCTGATTTCTTTTCGTAAGTCGGCGAAGTGAAATGACAACTCTTCGGTTCGCGCCGGTGCCTCGCCGCGCCAGAAGGGAACACTTGGAGCAGCGCCGTGGGCATCTTCCACCAGCACGCGTCCTGTCTTTCCTTCTACGCGGCGAATTCGCCAGGAACTGTTTCCCAACAGGATGATGTCGCCAGCGTTGCTTTCGACGGCGAAGTCTTCGTCCAGCGTGCCGACGACAACACCATCTGGTTGCGCGACCACGGTAAACAGCGCTGTTTCCGGGATTGCGCCTCCGCTTGTGATCGCTGCCAGACGGCTGCCGCGGCGAGCACGCAATTTGCGATTGATCCGGTCACGATGCAGGTACGCACCATAGCGTCCTCGGCTTGATGCGATTCCTTCCGAGAGCATTTCAAGAACTGAGTCGTAAGTTTCGCGAGACAAATTGCGGTACGGATAAGCTCGCCTTACGAGGTGAAATAGCTCGTCTTCGTCCCATCCATCGTCGTTGATGTCATTCGCTTCTACCGCGACTGCCGTGCTGGTGTTGAGTCTGCTTTCTTCGGATCCTTCGGTGTCGGCCAGTAAATTAAGTGGGCTTTCCCCACTCTCGGCGAGAACGCGTGGTCTTACAACATGAGCGCCGCCGCGACCACCGGCACAAGTCGCAACGATCTGCTGCGCCAAGATATCCAGAGGAGAGTCGGGAATAATGAGTCGATCCAAATCTCCGCGTTTGATTGCTCGCACGAGTGCTGCGCACTCATGAAGCTCGTCGCGAGTTGTCGCAAAGAAGCGTCCCTTCGGAATCGCGCCGCGCCAGTGGCCGGAACGTCCTACTCGTTGTAGCGCGGCTGCAATAGCCCGCGGCGAGCTGATCTGAATTACTAGATCAACCGTCCCTATGTCGATTCCCAGTTCTAGCGATGCGGTTGCGATCAGTACTTTGATTTCGCCGTTTTTAAGTTTGTGCTCGGCGCTCAGGCGCAGCTTTCGAGACAAGCTGCCGTGGTGAGCTGCAACGTTCTCTTCACCGATACGTTCAGATAGACGATGAGAAAGGCGCTCAGCCAGTCGGCGAGTATTGACGAAGACCAGCGTGGAGCGATGCTGCTCAACGAGTTCGACAATCCTGTCGTAGATTTCGTCCCACATCTCGTTCGTGGTAATGGCTCCCAAGGGACTCGCGGGCACTTCCAGGGCGAGATCGAGCTTGCGTTGGTGTCCAACATTGACAATGACCGGATCTGGACGACCGTTGCCGGTGAGAAAGTGGGCAACTTCTTCGATCGGCTTCTGCGTGGCAGAAAGTCCGATGCGAACCGGTGGGCGATAGGTCAGTGCTTCCAGGCGCTCAAGAGAGAGCGCCAAGTGAGCGCCGCGCTTGTCGTCAGCAACAGCGTGAATCTCGTCGACAATTACGGTCTCCACATTTCGCAGAATCGCACGGCTCTTTTCAGCCGTAAGCAAAATGTAGAGCGATTCTGGTGTGGTGACGAGAATGTGTGGCGGAGACGTCAGCATCTTACGACGTTCCGGCATTAACGTGTCCCCAGTGCGCACCGCAGTCCGAATTTGGGGCATCAGGATGCCGCGTTCGCCAGCCATCTGGAGAATTTCGCCCAGAGGCACTTCCAGGTTCTTCTGGATGTCGTTGCCGAGGGCTTTCAGAGGTGAGACATAGAGAACTTGAACGGAGTCCCGGAGGTCGCCATCGAGAGCCTTGCGAACCAGCCGATCAATGCAAGCCAAAAAAGCTGCAAGAGTTTTGCCCGAGCCAGTGGGAGCGGAAATCAGAGTTGTACGGCCCGCTAGGATGTGCGGCCACCCCGCCTCCTGCGGCTCGGTCGGAGTCCCAAACCGGCGCACAAACCACTCCCGCACAAGAGGATGAGCCCAATCGAGGGCAGACGTGGGTGAGACAGGCAAGGCCATCAGTTATTAGATTCCAGCTATGCAGATCAAATTCTACGGCAAGTAGAGATTTTCGCAAAACATTCGCCTATGCCGAATGAAGCGGCTTCGAAGCACAACCATATGGCCAAGTAAGATGTTTACGAACTAGGCTTACATATGATACTACGTAAGATCAATGGAAGATTTCTTTACCATTGTGAGTTCAAAAGGACAGATTGTTATTCCATCTGCTCTCCGTGAAAAACTCAGGATTCGGACTGGGACTCGGCTTGCCATTCGCAGCGAGAACAATCAGTTGGTCCTTCAGCCGATTACTGAACAATTCATTGATAGTCTTTTGGGTTGCTGTAAAGGGGAGGGCTCTTTGGTTGAGCTCCGTGAACGCGAACATCGGGTCGAGAAGGATCGCACCGCGAAGAAATGACAAGGATCTATGTCCTCGACGCGAACGCTATTCTGATTTTTTTCGACGCAGGTCCCGGAGCTCCCCGGATTCGAGAAATTCTGAGCGAAGCAGTTCGGCAGAACAGCATTGTTCTCGTTTCTGTCCTGAACTTGGGAGAAGTGTATTACGTTCTTTGGCTGAGACTGGGCGCCGAAAAGGCGAAACAAATGATATCCGATTTTGCGCGCCTTCCCATTCAAGTTATTCCCGTGGATCTTTCGCAGTCTCTTAAAGCGGGCGAGATCAAGGCTGTCCACAAAATTCCCTACGTGGACTGCATTGCTGCTGCACTGGCCACTTTACGTGAAGCCGTTCTGGTTACCTCTGACCATGACTTTGAAAACCTGGGCCGCAATTTTCCGATCCTTTGGCTCGATCGTTCTTAACATCGCGTTCCTAGCCGAGATCCCTTGACGTGCTATAACTTCTTCACATGTCCAAAAAACGCGCTAAGAAAATCAAACTGTTCCTTTTCGACGTCGATGGTGTGCTTACCGATGGCAAATTGTTCTTTCTCCCCATTCCTCCTAGTGGTCCCCAAACACGTTCCGTAAAGGACGACGACCAGATTGATTCTGGAGTCGACATCCAGGGCGCCATTGAATTTAAGGGCTTCCACGCCCACGATGGCGCCGCAATTTCGATGGCGCGCCTCGCCGGCTTCAAGACTGGCTTGATTACCAAGAGGACTTCGAAGACCGTGGAACTTCGCGCCCGCGATCTTAAGCTGGACCATGTTTTTCAGGGCATCCACGACAAGCTCAGCGCATTCCGGAAAATCCTGCAGAAAGAAGGAATGCAGGCGAATGAAGCTGCGTACGTCGGAGACGATGTCGTTGACCTTCCGGTAATGCGCAACTGCGGATTGGCTATTGCCGTCGCGAATGCTCGCGAGGAGGTAAAAGATGAGGCGCACTGGGTAACGTCGAACTCTGGCGGGAACGGCGCTATACGTGATTCCCTGGAATACATACTCAAGGCGCAGGGGAGGTGGAAGCAGGTAGTAAACCAATATATTGAAGAGAGAAGTCCGGAAGAGAAATCAACAGACAAAAACAAACGCAAGAAACCCTAGATGTAAAGATAGAATTTCGGAATCGTAGCCAAACGAATCCGTACTTACGGTTGTAGCGACGATGGATCTGCTGGAACAGCGACTTTCGCCAAGTCTGTCTTGAGTTGGAATTTCTGGTTTGCTACCAGATCTATTTCAGTTTCAAAGGTTTGGTATCCGGTCAGACTTATCGTAATCTTCCGCTTCCCGGGAGCAACCAGCAAACCCCTCCCAAGTCCGCCCAATTCCCCTGCGTGGCCCACGAAGGTTCCGTCCACGAAGACAGCCGCCCTATCGGGATTTACGGACAATTTCACTTCGGCCGTAACCTTCGGCATTGTGACGCTAAGATCTTTCTCCATCGTTACCGGCAAGAGTCTTACTTCGGCAGGTTGAAGCGTGACCTTTTGACGAAAGTCTTTGTAGCCTGCCTGGCGCGCGAGGATGTCGTGTTCGCCGGGCAGAAGCAGAATTTTCTTGGAGCCTTTCAGTTCTTTCAAATATCCAAGGTACTGACCATCGACCCAGATCCCAGCGTCTTTCTCGGCGCCGGTTGCGCCCTGTAGCTGCAGCTCGCCAAGAACTTTGTTCTGCGCGTGCAGAGCGGTCCCCGAAAGTAGCAGGGTGCACAGACAGATGGCCAATGCTGCCCTTACGGACGAATTTTTAGTATGAATTGATTTCTTTGCGGTAAGCATAGAGGCTCCATTTCTCTCCGACATTGTACTGCTGGGTCACCTTGGGTGTTCGAAGACTGGAGACAGGTTTGAATCGAAAAG
>JAOAPG010000435.1 GCA_025462785.1 Acidobacteriaceae bacterium | reverse complement strand
CTTTGTCGTCGCCCACTTTCATTACGTCATCGTAGGCGGCATTCTTTTCACGACTTTTGGCGCTTTCTATTATTGGTTTCCGAAGATGTCCGGAAAGATGTACAACGAGACGCTCGGCAAGCTGCATTTCTGGCTCTTCTTTATCGGCTTCCACCTGACCTTCGACTTTATGCATATCCCAGGATTGCTGGGTATGCCGCGAAGGATCTACACCTACGAGCCGGCGCGCGGTTGGGACACATGGAATCTCATCGTGACCATCGGAGTTTTCTTCCAGGCTGCCGGAATTTTGGTCTTCTTAGGAAACTTGGTCTGGTCGTATTTCCGGGGTAAACCAGTCGGAAGTGATCCGTGGGATGCCTGGACACTCGAATGGTCCACCAATTCGCCGCCGCCTGCATACAACTTCTACGCCATCCCGAGGGTCCAGAGCCGCCGCCCTCTCTGGGATCTGAAGCATCCGGCCGATCCTGACTGGGATTACGAATAGCGGAGAAACTGTGATGAACGCGACATCGATAGTGGCCGAACAGAGAATTGAGTGGGAGCTTCCAGGGCGTGGACACGTCGCGATGTGGGGTCTAATCGCCGCTGAGGCGGCGATCTTCACAATCTTTGTGGTGGCATACCTGTTCTATCTCGGCAAGAGCCTGACGGGCCCCTTCCCAAAGGACGTTCTGAGTGTCCCCATCTTCTACACGATCTGTTTGCTTTCCAGCAGTCTGACGATTCACCTGGCTGTGAAAGCGCTTCGCCGGGGAAATGTCCGGGCTTTCGCAATGTTTTGGTTCGCAACTGCCGCACTGGGTGCGACTTTCCTGTACGGGACCGCCAGCGAGTGGCACCGGCTGATTTATCAGGAAGGACTGACGATCAGCACGAACCTGTTCGGAACCACCTATTACTCGTTGGTCGGATTACATGGCTTTCACGTCGTTGTCGGTCTGGTGAGTTTCTCCATAGTTATGGCATTGACGCTACTGGGAAATGTGAGATCAGAACACGCTGAACGTATCGACGTGTTGTCGCTCTATTGGCACTTCGTGGACGCAGTATGGATTGTCGTTTTCACAGTGGTTTACGTGATTGGACGGTGAGGGGAGGAATGCAAAATGGCATCACAGATGCAAAACTTGACCGCACGAGATTCGGTGCCGCACGCAATCGAACTACCCGCGTCGACGGCATGGCCGATTGTCCTGGCTTTTGGTCTTACATTGGTCTTCGCAGGATTGGTCACCAGCCCCTCAGTCAGCATATTGGGCGCGATCTTTACGGTTGCTGGTTGTGTTGGATGGTTTCGTGAGGTCCTGCCACATGAAAAACATGAATCTGTGCCGGTAACTGAGAAAGTGCCGGCTGTGTCCACCAATCGCCCGGAGGTAGCTCGCGTGAAATGGATGACCCAGGAACTGAATCGGGCACGACTACCTCTAGAGATATATCCGATCTCGGCGGGGGTGAAGGGTGGCCTTGCTGGAAGTGTCGCAATGGCTGTTCTGGCAGTGATCTATGGAATTGTGAGTGGCCATGGCATCTGGTATCCGATCAATCTGCTGTCTGCCGGATTCTTTCCTGCAAGAACCACAATTGAGCAAATCGCCGCGTTTCATTGGGACGCTCTGATTGTAGCGGCGATCATTCACCTGCTCTGCTCTCTGCTCGTTGGTCTTCTCTATGGAGCAACGCTTCCGATGTTTCCGCGCAATCCGATTCTGCTTGGAGGCGCGATCGCACCGATCTTATGGTCTGGCCTACTGCATAGCGTTCTCGAAGCCATTGATCCCGTGCTTAACAAGCGGATCGATTGGTTTTGGTTCGTCATTTCGCAAATCGGATTCGGTATCGTCGCGGGCATTGTCGTCTCACGACAACATCGCGTACGAACCTGGCAGCAACTTCCTTTTGGTGTCCGCGCGGGGTTCGAAGTATCGGGACGCTCCGATGAGAAGAATGGGGATAAGTCCCGGTCATGAACTTCCAAGCCATCGCGTCCGCGCTCGCGATTCTTACCATGGCTATCTGTGTTGCATGCAACAGAGCACCCGGCCGTCCTGCGGCAGACTCAGCGATTGTGCGGCCTGATCAGATCGTGGACTTCAATCTGCTTTATAGCGAGAACTGCGCAGGATGTCATGGCAAGAACGGGAAGGGGGGGGCAGCGCTGGCTCTCGTAAATCCGGTTTTTCTCGCCATCGCGGACGACGCCGTAATTCGCCACACCACCGCTAGCGGGGTCTCCGGCACAGCAATGCCCGCTTTTGCGCAGAGTGCGGGTGGGATGCTCACCGACAAACAGATCGACGCCATTGTTCATGGAATCCGTTCCTGGGCGAAGCCTGACGCTCTCCGCGATGCAACTGTGCCGCCCTATACAGCGCAGGCTCCCGGCGATCAGCAACGCGGTGCCGGTGCCTATCAAACATATTGTTCGTCTTGTCATGGTCCCGATGGTCACGGAGGGACAAAGGCCAGCTCGATTGTTGACGGCGCCTATCTTGCGCTGGTAAGTGATCGGGATCTTCGAACAACTGTAATTGCAGGTCGACCAGAACTCGGTTCGCCCGACTGGCGCGGTGATGTACCCGGCCACCCGATGTCCGCCCAAGAAATCTCTGACCTGGTGGCATGGCTTTCTAGCAAGCGGTCGAGAGTTCCAGACCAGCCGCTCTCGATTACTTCTATAAATCCAGCAAACGGAGGACCTCAATGATTGCAGACAACGGAATGTCTAGACGCACGATGCTGGTGAAGCTGGGCTTTCTTCTCAATGGTATTGTCGGTGTTTTTTTGGCTGTGCCAATCGTGCGCTATCTTCTCTCGCCTGTGATTCGCGAAAGAAAAACTGGATTTGAGTCGTGGCTCTCTCTTGGAGGCTTGGAACAATTTCCTGCGGGCCAGACGCGACTCGCGACTTACCACAATCCCGTGGTGAATGCTTGGGACGGCCAAACTGGCGACGTAGCTTGCTGGGTTCGGAACGTTGATGATCAAAACTTTCAAGTCTTCGCCATAAATTGCGCGCACCTTGGATGTCCGGTTCGCTGGTTTCCTCAATCAAACCTGTTCATGTGTCCCTGTCACGGCGGTGCTTATTATCAGGACGGATCGCGGGCCTCTGGACCTCCGGAACGCGGTCTATTTCAATACGCCTACAAAATCGCAAATGGAGCACTGCTGATCAAGGCTGGCGAAATGCCGACGCCCGGGCAACCAGTTGCGGAGACTGCGGGAACGAGGACAACATGCGCCTGATCCAAAAAGTAGGCGAATGGTTTGAGTTAAGGCTGCAGCTCGGTACGCCGATTCGCGACACCGCCGAGCACCCGGTTCCGCGCGAGACTGCGAGCTGGTTCTATGTTTTCGGCAGTGCTGCGCTAACGGTTTTCATGCTGCAGATCGTTACCGGCATATTGCTCGCGCTTATCTACGTGCCTTCTGCGGGAGAGGCATGGAACAGCCTTCAAACCCTGAATCATGGCATCTCTCTGGGTTGGTTCATTCGAGCGCTGCACGGCTGGGGTTCGAATTTCATGGTCGCGATCGTACTGATCCACATGATGCAAGTGTTCCTGTTCGGAGCTTATAAATTTCCGCGAGAGCTCACCTGGATCGTTGGTGTCCTCCTCTTGCTCGTGACGCTCGGCATGGCTTTTACCGGCCAAGTGCTGCGATTCGATCAAGATGCTTACTGGGGCTTAGGAATCGGCGCATCGATCGCGAGCCGCGTCCCTGTAATCGGCCCCTGGGTTGTCAACCTCATGCTCGGTGGTCCAATCATCGCTGGCGCGACGCTATCGCGGTTCTTTGCGCTGCATGTTTTTGTGGTCCCAGGACTATTGATTGCTTTTGTCGGTGTGCATCTATTGATGGTACTGAAACTAGGCATCAACGAGTGGCCCATGCCAGGACGCATCGTGCGCCGCGCCACTTACTTGCAGGAATATCACGAGCTCACGCACAAGGATGGTGTGCCGTTCGTGCCGAACGCGGTGTGGAAGGATATACTCTTCTCCGCTTTCATTCTTCTTGCAATCGCTGCCTGCGCAGTTTATTTCGGCCCTTTTGGTCCCAGTGGCCAACCGGATCCGACGATCATTCAAACCGCTCCGCGTCCCGACTTCTTCTTTTTGTGGCTCTATGCATTGCTGTCGTTCCTTCCTCCTTCATCGGAGACTCCGATATTACTGATCGGTCCGGCGATCGCGCTGCTTGTCTTGGTTGCACTTCCGTTTGTCGCCGGTGAAGGCGAAAAGAGTTGGAAACGGAGACCAATCGCTGTGCTATCGGTTCTACTCATAGCAGTGGCGCTTGGCACGTTTACTCGTCTAGCGCAACATGCGCCCTGGAGCCCCGTGATGGACGCCTGGAGTAGTCAACCGATTCCGTCGGAATATCTGCAAGGTCGGACAGCATTACAGCGAAGAGGCGCCCTCGTTTTTCAGGCAAAGCAGTGCCACAACTGTCATTCGCTCGATGACAAAGGAGGACAACGCGGACCGGCACTCGACAGCGTTGCTCTGCGCATGACTCAGGACCAACTCGTTCGACAAGTGATCCAGGGAGGAGGGAATATGCCAGCGTACGGAAAAAATCTCAGTCCTGCCGAGACCACTGCGTTGGTGGCATTCCTAGACACACTACACCCGGCTAATCAGGCGCCAGCACGTGATGCCTCCCGCGCAGTGGCGCTGGGCACAGGCGAAACTGCCACGCGCCCCTAGGCTTCCTTATGCCATTAGAAGTCCATGCCCATGTGCACTCGGAAACCTTCTCGCCGCTGCTGACGTTTATTTTGGTCCTGATAGGGTTCGTCTACGTTCGCGGCTGGCTTCGTCTTCGAAGTGCGTCTCCGACTTTGTTTCCGGCTTGGCGCCTTGCGGCGTTTACGAGTGGACTGGTTTTAATATGGATCGCTCTGGGGTCTCCTCTCGCCGCCCTCGATCATCAGTTGCTCACCATTCATATGTTGAAGCATCTTCTATTAATGGCGGCTGGCGCTCCTTTGATACTTCTTGGGGCGCCGGCTCTGCCATTTGTGTACGGACTCCCGAAATACTTCGTGCGTCGCGTGCTTCTCCGTAGCAGAACTCGATCCTTGCTCGGACATTTTCTCAGCAACTCTGTTTTCTGCTGGCTCGCCGGTGCTGCTGCAGTCATCGCATGGCATGTTCCCGCACTATTCCAGCTGGCCCTAACGTCTCACACGTGGCACATCGTGGAGGACGCATCCTTTCTGTCTGCGGGTCTTCTATTTTGGCGGCCTATCGTCCGGCCCTTGGCCAGTGACGCGACGCCACTTCAATGGTCCATGCCCTTGTATCTCTTCCTCGCAACGTTGCCCTGCGACATCCTTTCCGCGTTTCTCACATTTTGTGGCCGCGTTGTTTACCCGAACTATGTATCCACCGCGCGCATCTTTAGTGTGTCTCCTTTGCAGGATCAGGAATGTGCCGGCGCCTTAATGTGGGTTTTCGTAACATTTGCCTATCTGATCCCGGCAGTTGTAATCACCATTCAGATCCTCTCGCCTAGTGCTCACAGAGAAGCGGAAAGCGCGCTCTACGAATTTCCAGCAACCGAAGCGAGTGGGGCAGATGCAGAGGTATACACTCATCACCAATTCTTACGTGGGCTAGATACTTAGGGTTGGGAAATGCCATCGTTACGTTTAAGTCGAGACACTCACAGACGTGCTTCTGAGGAGTGTGGCTATGCCACTTGTCAACGTTTCTATTCCGAAGGCATAGTCGCCGGAATACATCAGGGCGATTGCGGACGGATTTAACGCCGCAGTGCTGGTCACGTTTAAAGGATTTCCCCCGGACGAGCGTTACCAGATATTCACGAACTCGAGGGAAAGAAGCTCGAGTTTCGGACGCGCACACAACATCGCGTGATGATGTATCTGATTATGCGAAGCGGGCAGACGCCCGACGCAAAAGAAACTTTTTACAAGAGGGTGGTCGAAAATCTTAGCCGCAATCCGGGTATAGATCCCGCAAACGTCCTAATCACCATTGCCGAGAACGATCTTGAGGTCATTCCAGGATGGTGTCGCGCAGTTCGTTCCCGGAGCGTATCTTTTCCGGATGCTTCCTGTTCTGAACAGTTCGTCGTGGGAGTTCAAGGAAGTGCCCGTTAAGTCGGGCATTTCGGACGAATTCTACGCCCAAAATTAAGTTGCCCAAAACCCTTAATCCTGCCCAATGAGTAAACGCTAATCAGCCCAGAGCGAACGGCCGCCGCATAGTCCTGGACCTGCAAGACTTTATCTCGTTGACGCTGTCAGTTTTCTTGAGCGCTGCGAAGCGGACGGCATCCAGCCTTAAGAATTGCCAGCATACATCCGCGAATGGGTCCTGCGAAAACAGAAGAGAGGTCGAGGGACTAGTTAGAGGAAAGCTTCGTACCCCTTCGTTAAGAGTTCTTTAAGCACGGTTTCGCGTTGTTAATGTGAAAACGTTTATACTTGTTAGTTTTCCCATCCAGTCGTTTACGAATCGAGAGGCGAGGACAAGTAATGGCGGAATCATACAACGGCATTCCAGTACCAACGAACGGCGCGAAGATTCAGTACAGCAACGGCAAATATCAGGTACCCGACAATCCGATCATTCCCTTCATCGAGGGCGATGGCACGGGGCGCGACATATGGAAGGCATCGGTGCGAGTGTTCGATGCGGCGGTGGAGAAGGCTTACAAGGGCAAGCGGCGGGTGGCGTGGTACGAAGTGTTCGCGGGAGAAAAGTCCAAAGCGAAGTTTGATACGTGGTTGCCGGACGAAACGGTCGACGCCATTCGTGATTTTCGCGTGGCTATTAAAGGTCCGCTGACGACGCCGGTTGGTGGCGGCATTCGGTCGATCAATGTTGCTTTGCGGCAGATTCTTGATCTTTATTCTTGCGTGCGTCCGGTGCGCTATTACAAGGGAACGCCTTCGCCGGTGAAGCATCCCGAGCGCTTGGACGTCATGATCTATCGCGAGAACACGGAAGATGTTTACGCTGGCATTGAATGGGAGCAAGGCACACCCGAAGCGGCCAAGCTGATTGAATTCATAAACAAAGACATGCTCAAGAGTGGGAAGAAGCAGATTCGGCTTGACTCCGGCGTGGGCGTTAAGCCGATCTCTATCACTGGCACGAAACGGCTGGTCCGCATGGCCATACAGTATGCGCTGGAGAGTGGCCGAAAAAGTGTGACCCTCATGCACAAGGGTAACATCCAGAAATTTACTGAAGGGTCGTTTCGCAAATGGGGTTATGAACTCGCCACTGAGGAATTTCGCGACAAGGTGATCACCGAGCGCGAGAGCTGGATCATCGACAACAAAGACAAGAATCCGAATCTGAGTATCGAAGAAAACGCCGCCCTGGTCGAACCCGGCCTCGAATTCGCTCCGGAGGAGTTCAAGCAGGGAGTTTATAAGGAAGTGAAGAAGGTGCTGGATGCGATCTACAGTACGCACGGCAAGGGCGCGTGGAAAAAGAAGCTCATGATCAATGACCGGATTGCCGATTCTATTTTTCAGCAGGTGGTTACGCGTCCGGAAGAATATTCGGTGATCGCTGCTCCTAACTTGAACGGGGATTACATTTCAGATGCCTGCGCCGCGCAGGTCGGCGGTCTCGGCATTGCTCCGGGAGCGAACATCGGAGATGGTTACGCTTGCTTTGAGGCGACTCATGGCACGGCTCCGAAGTACGCGGATAAAGACGTTATTAATCCTGGGTCGGTGATTCTTTCCGGCGTGATGCTGTTCCGGTTTCTCGGATGGGGCGAGGCTGCCGATCTGATCGAACATGGTCTTGAGCGCACCATTGAGCAGAAGAAAGTCACGTACGACTTCGAGCGGTTGATGGAAGGCGCGATGAAGGTGAAGACCAGCGAGTTCGCTACTCACATCATCGAGAATATGAATGCAAGTGTGCTCTCGGCGGCGAAGTAGGTTTTGTCATAAAAGAATGAAGATTCAGAAAGGAATTTTTCATGCGTAAGAAGGTCACTATTGTAGGTTCGGGAAATGTGGGCGCGACGGCGGCACATTGGATTGCCGCCAAAGAACTTGCCGATGTTGTGTTGATCGACATTGTGGAGGGAGTTCCTCAGGGGAAAGCTCTAGATCTGCTGGAAGCGATGCCGATTGAAAAGCGCGACTCGTATGTCGTCGGCACGAATGATTATGTTGACACGGCGAATTCGGACATCGTTGTAATCACGGCCGGAATTCCTCGTAAGCCGGGAATGAGC
>JAOAPG010000423.1 GCA_025462785.1 Acidobacteriaceae bacterium | reverse complement strand
AGGAAGCTTAGTGTTTCCCTCCACCAGTGCTTTTGCGATCGCGGATATCGGTCGTGTAAAGGTGGCCTTTGGCACCCCGGACTACGTTCTCAGTCGGGTACATTTAGGGCAAGAACTGAAAATCCAGACAGAGAATGATGCCGCTCCTGTGAAGGGGCGTGTCACCAGCATCTCCCCATCTGCTGACACAAGAAATCGAATCTTTGCCATTGAACTGACCGTAAGCAATCGCGACCGTCATTTGAAGCCGGGCATGATCGCTTCGGTCGGTCTAGGTGAAGTCGCTCACTCGTCCATTTCGATACCACTCAGTGCCATCGTACCGCTCCCTTTGGAACCCGATCACTTTGCGGTGATGGTCGCGCAGGATCGCGCCGGCATGCTCGTTGCCAGCTTGCGGAAGGTTCAGCTGGGGACGACCCATGACAATTCGGTTGCCGTTGAAGGAGTCCAACCCGGCGAGCGAGTGGTCTCCGTAGGTGCTCAACTTTTGAAGGATGGCGACCCCATCCAAGTGATTCCGTAAGCAGACGACTCCATGGCATACAAAAACGACCAGGATCGAATCGAGAAGACCCACAATGCCCCCCGGTTCTTTGTGGAGCACCCGCAGGTCTCTTGGGTGCTGCTCATGGGTGTCCTGGTATGGGGCTGGTTTGGATACCACGGCATGCCGCAGCGCAAGGACCCGGACATTCCGGTCCGGGTCGCGGTAGCCTTCTGTTCGTGGCCGGGCGCCACAGCGCAGCAAGTCGAGCAGTTTGTCACCCGTCCAATCGAGGATGCTGTTGCCGAGAATAAGACGATTCATCCCGGCACAGCTTCAGACTATGGAGTTCGCTCCGTCTCTCTCCCCGGCGCGGCTTACGTCTATGTGCAGCTCGCCGAGAATGTCTCAGACGTCAAAAGGCAATTTAGCGACATCAATCTCAAGCTGAACGCGCTAAGCATCCAACTGCCGCAAGGTGCAGGTCCGATCTCGTTCCAGAGTGACTTTGGGGACACTGCTGCCCTAATGCTGACCATCGCCAGTCCCAAGGCAGACCAAGTAGAAATCAATATTCGCGCGCAAGAGATCCAATCCGCAATCGAATCGGTCCAGGCAAGGAGGAAATACAAAGCACACGATGTGCCGGTCGCGATCGTCTATTCTTTCCCTCGGTCGATTTCCCCCGCGACGATGCTCGATGCGGTACAGCTCTTCGAGCAACAAGCAGATGAACAGAGTATCCTGCGCGCGCCGCAAGCAATTTCGGGAAGTGGTTTTATTGCTGTGGATGGTGCTTCGGACAAAGATGATGCGAGCATCCATCGCTTCGTGGAAGCATTCTTTCAGAAACAATTACAGCGATCTGATTTGCATCCGGACGGTTGGACGCCAATCATCATTCGCGATCCTCGAGATGTTCGCGCCAAGCTGACTGATGTCGCGGGCGACAAATATAGTTACGCCGATCTCGATAACTTTTCTGATCTGATTGGGAGAACAGTCCAAGGGGCGCCAGAGACCTCAAAAGTGGAGAGGCGAGGCCTGTTGCCCCAAGTGGTCTACCTCGAATATTCGCAAGACCGACTAGCCGAATACGGACTTCAGCCGGCAGCTCTCGGACAAGTCCTGCGAGCGCGCAACATTATAGCGCCGGGAGGCGCATTCGAGACGGGCCAGCGACAGATCATTATCAATCCCTCCGGCCAGTTCGAAAGCAGAGAGGCAATTGGGGAAGTTGCTGTCGCTAAGACCTCGACTGGAGCTCCCGTTTATCTGCGGGATCTGGTCAAGATTTTTCCCGGCTATCAAGCACCTGCCACCTATCTGAACTATTACACGTGGCAGGACTCCACTGGACACTGGCAGCGCAGCCGTGCAGTCACCTTGGCGATCTATATGCGCGATCAGCAACAGATCGCAAACTTCGGTCAGTCGGTCGATGAGAAACTCGCACAGCTTAAACAGATTCTTCCGACGGATCTCATCATCGCCCATACCTCTGATCAGCCCCTGCAGGTTAAGGAAAACATTCGTCTATTCCTGCGTGCTTTGATGGAAGCGATCATCCTGGTGGTTGGGGTGTCGCTGATTGGATTTTGGGAATGGCGTCTCGCGCTGATCATGGCGCTGGCAATTCCTATCACCCTCGCCATGACCTTCGGCGTTACGTACATGTTAGGCATCGACCTGCAGCAAGTTTCGGTGGCGACGCTCATCATCGCTTTAGGTCTGCTGGTCGACGTTCCTGTAGTAGCTGGCGACGGTATCAAACGCGGTCTCGCGGAAGGATTGCCGCGCGGAGTAGCAGCGTGGCTGGGACCGACCAAGCTGGCCACGGCCATCTTTTACGCAACCCTGACGAACATCATTGCCTATCTTCCTTTCCTCATGCTCAGCGGCAACACCGGAGAGTTTCTCAAAAGCCTTCCCATCGTCATGACCACTGCATTGCTCTGTGCATTAGTGGTTGCCATGACGTTTGTTCCACTGCTGGGTTACTACATTCAACGAGCGCCGGCCAGGAAAGAATCGACCCTGGAGGAGAAGCGGGAGCGGGGCTTTTATGGCTTCTATAACCGGTTGGTGGGCCGGGCAATTCAACATCGCTGGTCCGTCCTGGCCGGGTCGTTCGTGTTCTTGCTGATCGGCGGCTTCGCGGCTTCCCACCTTAAGTCACAGTTCTTTCCTGAAGATGTCCAATATTGGTTTTACCTCGACATCTGGCTGCCCAACGATGTTCCCTTGAGCGCGACCAACGATACTGCAATGAGGGCGGAGCAGGTGGTGCGCAAGGTTATTGAAGCTACTCCTGAAGGGGGCGCAAAAGAGAAGGGATCCGAGCACCTGCTCACTTCCGTGACGAGTTTCATTGGCGGCGGTGGACCGCGTTTCTGGTTTTCCATCTCTCCGGAAGCGACTCAGACTAATTATGCGCAGGTCATTGTGCAGGTGCGCGACAAGGAGGCTACTCCAAAGCTGATCGGACCTCTTCAAGATGAACTCAATAAACAGGTCCCGGGCGCATGGATCACGGTGCGACAGTTGCAAACGAACCCAGTCGAAACTCCTGTTGAGGTCCTTATTACAGGCCAGGCAGATACCGACCCGCGAACCGAGGCCGAGGATATCAGGTCCCTTCGGACCATCGCGTCCCGTGCTATGGATATCGTTCGCCAATCGCCTGGAATCGCCGTATTGAGGGACGATTGGAGTCCCGACAGCCCGCAGATGAAGATCGAGATTGATCCAGATCGCGCTAACCTGGTCGGGATCACGAACGCCGATGTCGCAGCGTCCACCGCTGCTGCAATCAGTGGAGACGCGGTAGGCGTTTACAAGGAGGGAAACAAGAACATCCCGATTATGGTCCGCCTGCGGCCGCAGGATCGCGCACGCCTTTCGCAGATCGAGAATCTGTACGTCAACTCATCGCAAGAGAACGTCAAAGTCCCATTGCTCTCGGTGGCGAGTTTGAAAGACATTCTTGAGACGGCACGCATTCGACGTCGTGAACATTTTCGTACCTTGTCAATCTTGTGTTTTCCGGCACCAGGCGTCCTAGCGTCGCAGGTCCTCGCGCCGATTGAATCTAAACTCAATGCTCTCAAGAACAGTCTTCCGCCCGGTTATCAATTGCAGATTGGTGGGGAAAAAGCAAAGCAGGTCGAGGGATTCACGAATCTCGCCGTCGTTCTTCTGATTTCTCTAGTCGGCATTTACCTGGCGTTGCTTATTCAGTTCAATAATGCCATCAAGCCATTGTTGGTCTTCGCGGCCGCTCCCTATGGGGCGATTGGAGCATTAATCGCCTTGGCAATTATGGGCACGCCCTTTGGCTTCATGGCATTTCTTGGAGTAGCCAGCCTCATTGGAGTCATCGTAAGCCACGTCATCGTGCTGTTCGATTTCATTGAGGAGATGCACGAAAAGGGTGAACCACTGGAGCGTGCTCTTCCCGATGCCGGCATTGAGCGCATTCGGCCCGTCATGATCACCGTGGGCGCGACCATCCTTGCGTTGTTTCCGCTTGCACTCGAAGGTGGCCCGCTTTGGAAGCCTCTGTGCTATGCCCAGATTGGCGGACTCGCCGTCGCAACATTTATCACCTTGCTCTTGGTCCCGGTTTTCTACTCGATTTTCGTACTCGATCTAAAGTGGATCAAATGGGAAACGACGGGGGACCCAGAGCTGACCCCTCAGTCGGATACAACAACGTGATGAAAGGATCTTGATATGAGTGTGGAGAATTATAAGAATGTCATCATCGGCAGCGGCGAAGGCGGAAAATACCTTGCCTGGCATTTAGCACAATCCGGACAACAAACGGTAGTCGTCGAGCGGCGGTGGATCGGGGGTTCCTGCCCGAATGTCAATTGTCTTCCCAGCAAGAACGAAATCTGGAGCGCTAAAGTTGCCGATCTCATGCATCACGCAACCAGATTTGGAATTACA
>JAOAPG010000415.1 GCA_025462785.1 Acidobacteriaceae bacterium | reverse complement strand
GGCTGTTGTAGGAGATTTCAACCATGATGGCAAGTTGGATTTTGCCTATGGAGCTTCTAGCAGCGGTCAAGCACTGTCGCTATTCTTAGGCAATGGTGACGGAACATTTCAGGCGCCAGTTGCAGTCGGTGCCTCGGGAGGGAGCACTTACGTTGCCAGCGCGGCTGACTTGAACAATGATGGCTATACAGATTTGATTTATATAGAAGTTTTCTACAACAGCCCAAATCAGATTCGCGAACTGCTGTCCACTCCAAGCGGAACCTTCACTGATATCCAAGTTGCAGGATTGCCTAGCCCGAGCATTCGTGTCGTCGTTGCAGATTTCAACAACGATCACATCCCCGACATCTTTGCCATTAGCGCGAACAACGGGTTGGGCTTAACTTACTTGGGAGTTGGCAACGGCACCTTCCAGGCGACCGGCAGCCCGATCCTCGCGTCCGATCTCTTTCTCGTAGCACCGCCGTTTGTTGTGGGCGATTTTGACAATGATGGAAACGTTGACATTGCCACTCGAATTGTAGAGGGCGGCCCGGACAAAATCGTATTTCTCTGGGGGGATGGGAAAGGCAATTTCACCAAGCAAGCGGACGTAAGCGATCACTCCTTCACTCTGCAGGTCGGAGATGTCAACGGCGATGGCATTGCAGATGTATTCGCTGGCGTTGACGCAGGATTTGCTTACCCGTCGGTGGTCCTGGGGCGGAGTGATCGCAACTTTCCCTCAGCGCAGGTTCTGGTTCCCCAGAACTGGGGTAATTTGTCCTCTGGCGACGTTTTTCATGATGGCTTTACCGATCTCCTGGTTGGTGGATCGGGTGATGGAAGTAGTGGCACCGCAGGTACGATCTATCATTATCAAGCTGGCGGGACCTTCGCGCGTGAGGGCCAAGCCCCCGAGTATTCTACCCTCCTCATAGATCTGAACGGCGACGGCATCTCCGACATGGTTGGGTTTAGCGGGTCAGCTCTCGTGTTTTGGAAAGGAGATGGCAGTGGGGACTTCCAAACGCCCATTAACCAGATACCGCTTCCCGGAGCTTCGCAGCCGATCTACTTCCGCGATATGGATGGCGACGGCAACATTGACATCGTTCTCCCGGGTGAGATCTTGTACGGAAAAGGAAATTTTCAGTTTGATGCCGTGGCTGTTCAGTTCTATGAGAACTTCGTAGTGGGTGATTTCGATGGGGACGGTATCGCTGATATCGCTACACCTTCGGGCATAATGTTTGGCCAAGGCAATCGGAGCTTCACCGCGCCAACCGGCATAGTGCCCCTGCAAGACAATTCACCCGCTTTTCCCACCCAGGTAGTAGCCGACATAAATGGAGACGGCATGGACGACCTAGTGCTCGGCGACTCTGGCCCTCGAATCTACATGAGTGTCGGAAGCCAAGGCTTCGTTCTTGATCAATCATTAATGGTAAGTGGCTATGGAGCGGGGGTGGGATCTGTATCGGTTGCCGACTTCAACGGAGACGGATTACTTGATATTGCCGCAGGCATGGTGGGAGGCGCCGAAGATGTGGTGCTGTTCACCAACGATGGCACGGGAAAATATCAGGTCACGTCTTACACTATTGGCGTGTACTCAGTGTCCTCGATCAGCGGTGATTTTAACGATGACGGTAAGCCGGATCTCGCATTCCGCAGCTTCTTGTTTGACTTTATACCGCCCACCGTAACGGTGTTGCTGCATAAATAGGAGAAAAACTTTTGCTCGGAATCGGAGGCTCGGCGGGAATGGGCCTGGCTACCGCGAAGCGCTTCGTCTAAGAAGGGATGGATCACGTGTTCATTACTGGCCGGGGTAAAGAGGATTCCGATGGCCGGCTCGGTCAAGTTTGGATTGACACAGGTAAGACCGACAACCCTTCCGCCATCAAGGTGGACACCAGCACCTCGACAAAGCCTCAGTAAAGCGAGTGCCATTCTTGCCAGATAGTAGATTGATTATTCTGAGTGTTGGCGTCGCGGCACAATTGCTAACAAAGCATCCGACCAGCCGACAAACATGAAGTGAGTTTCTGCGGATGGTTCTCCGTCGTCGATCAAGCTGCGTTCAGCCTTCGCGTGTCATTCCTGTGTCTCGGCTCGGTGGGTAGGGTGAAACAAAAACTTGCGCCGCGCGGAGAGTTGTCGGCAGCCCACAAGCGGCCGCCATGCGATTCCACAATGGATCGGCTGATGCGAAGTCCCATGCCGGTGCCATGAGGTTTGGTGGTGAAGAAGGCATTGAATATCTGGTCCGCCCGCTGCGGAGGCAGTCCCACGCCCGTATCGCTGACCGACACCACAAGGTGCTCATTCTCCCCTCGCTGTGAGTTGATGGTGAGCTCGCGCGTCCCGTCCACATCCTTCATTGCATCGATGCTGTTCATGATGAGGTTCATCAGCACCTGCTGCAATTGCATGCGATCTCCCATGACCTGGGGAAGATCTTCCGCCAGCTCCGTCCGGACGGATATGGAATACCCCGCTGCCTCGCCGCGCAAGAGAACGACGATCTCTCGAATAACTTCGTTCGCGTCAACCAACTCCCGTTGGGGAGGGCCCTTCTTGAAAAGCAAGCGGGTCCGCTTGATGATTTCCGTCGCACGGATCGCGTCTTTGACGATTCTCGATGCAGCCTCACGTGCCTCTTCCAGATCAGGTTGATCGCGAGCAAGCCAGCGCAAACAAGTTTTGGCGTCGGTGACGGCCGCGGCAATCGGTTGATTCACTTCGTGCGCCAGGGCGGCAGTCAACTCTCCCATCGTGGTCACGCGACTTAAGTGCGCAAGATCCGCTTGTACCTGACGCAGTCTCTCGCGCTCTTCCTCGGCCCGCTTGCGCTCGGTGACGTCGATCACGGTACCCACGAATTCAACGAGCTCGCCGGATGGCCGGAAAACGGGATGGCCTACTGTGTGGATGTCCCTGATCTCGCCGCCGGGATGAACGATTCGGTAATCGAACTCCACTTTGTCACGCGCGGCAGTCTCGGCTGTTTCCCTAAACTTGGCTTGATCATCCGGATGGATGCGCTGAAAGAATGTTTCGAATCGCGGTTGTCCACCGTGCGGGTCAAAACCTAATACGCGGTAGCATTCCTCGGACCAGTACCTGATCTTTCCCGTTCCGGGAGCCCCTGCCCAACTGCCGGTATGGCTGAGCCTCTGCGCTTCTGCTAAGTATGCCTCGCTCTCCCGGAGCGTCTCTTCCGCCTGCTTTGCTACGGTGACGTCCATCACCGCTCCTACGAACTCGACGCTGCCCGATTCATCGCTTAAGGCACGAGCGACAACATGAACATGTTTGACGGACCCATCCGCCATCAGCAAGCGATGCTCAAAATCAAAATTTGCCCTTGCCTCGGCCGCGCGGTCGATAGTCTGCTGCACGCGATCTCTGTCGTCGGGATGACTTCGCTGGAATACTAACTCCAAGGTAGGCTTAACCGCTCGATCGTACTCAAAGATCTTGTAGGTTTCCTCCGACAAGCGGATCTCTCCGGTCGAAACGTTCCAGCCGAAGCTGCCGGTCTTGCTTAATCGCTGCGCTTCGGCTAAGTAGGCCTCACTCCGCCGTAAGGCATCTTCGGCTCGGTGGCGTTCCTCGATGTCGATAGCGGTTCCATACCAATTAACAATGTTTCCCCGCTCATCGCGCAGCGGCACGTTGCGGATCAGCAACCAGCGATAATCATTGTCCATCCGCCGCACACGTGCTTCACTCTCCATCGGGTTCCCAGTTGCCACGGCTGCCTGCCACTCGCCGACGTACCTCGTGAGGTCCTCGGGATGAACAAAGGAACCCCAACCCCAGCCCAGTAGGTCGTCCATAGATCGGCCCGTAAATTCCAGGAAACGCTGATTGATGAAATCAACCGAGCCGTCTGGCCGAGCGCTCCAGGCGTGCGCTGGAATCGTATCGATGACAAGGCGGAGGCGATCTTCGCTGTTCTGCAGAGCCGCGTAGAGATCGCCCAGGCGCCGGGCGGTGTCGTTGAAGACCTGCCCTAGGTGAGCGAGTTCATCTTTCCCGGTGACAGACACTTGATGCTGAAACTCGCCCCGCGCCAATGCCTTGGAGCCTTCCACCAATCGCGCCAGCGGCTGGGTGATGCTGCGGATAATGGCTAGGCCAAGGGTAGCGGCGATCAGCAACGTGAAGACGGCGGTCAGCGGCACAGCCACAAAAAAAAGACGTTGCACTCGCCTAATGTTCAGCACGGTTTGGGCCTGCTGTTCGCCGGCCTCGTGGTCGACTTTCTCGACGAGCGCCGAGGTCAGGGATTCCAGCGGCCGTACTTGGTTCGCCAGGCGCAGGTGCACAGCCCGCCAGTCGCCGGATGTGGCGAGTGTGGTGATGGCCTCAAGCTGCCAGGCCAGCGCGCTCTGAATGGCGTTAAGCGTAGACCGGATGGTCGGATCTCGCCGGGGGTTGAAAGGTGGGAGAGTGAGGGCGCTGGTTGCGCGACGGATGTCCTCTAGAACTGCGGCACGAAGGGGTCCAGCTTCCATCGCCAATCGATCGGCATCTTCGGCGTCGGCGAGTTCATCCAGCCGATCATGAAGCGCTAACATACTAGTATGCACACGTAAAACCGCAACTAGCTTCTGGTCGATATCGTTCAGGCGCCCCGCCTGAGTACGGACCACATGGAATTGCCAAAGGATAATGGCATCCGCGGCTAACATAGAGAGGATGATGAACACGAAGCCGAGGAGCAAACGGGGGCCGATGTTGAGCCGACCGGCATGAAGAGTTTTCGCTTCAGCGCTTTTGACCCAACGGTTCAATCGTGTTGCGGTGTGAAGCCCCATCGGTTGTACCTATCGAGCTCTTGCTGGCCTCGAACTCACGCGACGCCTCTCACCGTTTGCGTACGAAGCCGAAGCCGGTCGGGGAGAGGTTATTGGACCGGTTCAGAGTTCTATTCAGGGGTGCGCTGATTTCCCTAGGGGCGGTCCCGTCTTGAAACCGGTGGTGCGAACCAATTCATTCTCCAGCGCTGCGGCTGCTTCCGGTGCACTCTTCTCGCCAGTCAGCACGGAGTGCACTGCCTGGATGTAAGTGTCGGTCACGTTCTGGTATTTTTTGCCAGTGACGTTCGAGGGACGCGAAACGATGCTAGCCCGGAACGCTTGACTCAAAAGGTCAAAACGGGGATTGGGTTCAAGTACCTCAGGCAGGTTGTAGAGTTCCGGTAGAGTGGGTGGCAGCGCAAGCACGCGGGACCGCTTCACCTGCACGTCTCTACGGGTGAGATACCGAACCAACTCTAAGGCTTCACGGGGATGAACCGAGACTCGGGAAACTGCGAAGCCGAATCCTCCCAAGGTACCCACTCGGCCTGCCTTACCACCGGGCAGCAGGGCTGAATCGAACTTATTTCGGATTGGCGACCCTGCCGCCCGGCTGTCGACGTAGGCTGACGGCCAATTCCGCATGAATGCCGCGTCGCCAGCAACCCAAACGTTTAGCGAATCCCACTCTCTATATCCGACTACACCTGGGGGTGAGATGGAACCAACCCAGTGCGCCGCCCTTTGCCAGGCCCGGATCGCCTGCGGATTATTCACGCTGATCGTCTGGTTCTCCTCGATGATCCGCCCGCCGCCTTCGGATGCCTGCCATTCCAGCGCGTCGCAGGTCAACCCTTCGTCAGCCGCCCCTTGCCACACAAAGCCCCAAAACTGTTTCTTACCTTTGGCTCGTTCGCCAGCCTGAATTCGAGCCGCCATAATCTCCAGCTCATCCCATGTCCTGGGTGGCTCACGATATCCATACTGTCGCAGAAGGTCGGTGCGATAATACAGAAGTCCAATGTCGGGATGATACGCCATGGCCACCAGCTTGTTATCCACCGTGTAGCTGGCGGTTATGGCCGGAAATTGGAGGGAGACTTCGTTGGCAAAATATGGCTTTAAATCCAAGAAATATTCGGCCAGCATCCCAGACCAGATCACATCGACAGCGTATACGTCCGGACCCGAGGCGCCTGTCCCGAGTAACTCTCGCCACAAAACTAGCTTTTGCCGCCCGGACTCCGGAGACGGAAGGAGACTAACTCGGATTCCTGTTTCCCGAGTGAATTGCTGCAACTCCTGCTGACGCGCCTCGCTGAACGTCTTGTTCGGCCACTCGTCCAAAAGAGTCAACGTAACCGGTTCACGAACAGATGGACTGGTACAAGCTTCCAGAAGCAAAGAGAGCAACACAATGCAAATAGGGCGTACCATCTTGCCAGAATTTGACCACCCAGCGTAGTGACCACGAATTCCCTGTGCGACCACTCTCTGAATTTTCATCAGCATTTCGAAGGTTTTCCTCCTCACCAGAGGATCAGGGACGATGATCGCTCCATGCCCCGTCTCGCCTTGCTCCTTGCTACGTCAGCAGAGGTAGCTTCGGCCTCAACATTCGACGGCCGAGCAATGCAAGTCTTGATCCACGGGCGTGCTTCTTGACACAACCATGTTGTATGAGAAATGTAGTGATTAGCTTGTAAAAGTAAATGGACGCATGGGAACTTTATTCCGCAATTTACGTGACCACTTTCTCCAGTGCTCGCTCCATCGTGTCCTGTGGGGATGAGGCCGGGAAATCCCCTTCCTGCACATCTTATTGATCAGGGTTGTGTGATTCAAGCCAAGTTTAGCGCCGGCGCCTTTCGGGCCGCCGATCACCCAACCAACTCCTTCGAGCGTGCAGAATCAGAGTGCGTTCGGAGTTCCGTAGAGTAGTTGCAGCCGGAGACGTGATGACTGTGCCAAACAAAAAAGCCGTCTGTGCCCAGGGGCGATTTGTTTTTCAAGGACTTAAGGGGTTCCGTATGAACTCCAATCATTTCCGTGCGGCAGTCCATATCTCACTCGGCGC
>JAOAPG010000392.1 GCA_025462785.1 Acidobacteriaceae bacterium | reverse complement strand
TTGACCAAGGGAGAATTCGAGGTGCTCGGAGTCGAGGCTGTGGACGACGCCGCTGGAGTCATTTATTTTTCATGCAATAAAGATGACCCTCGCCAGAAGCAGCTCTACTCGGTGAAGCTGGATGGATCAGCGTTGACTCGAATCTCGCAAGACGAAGGCACCCACGATTCCACTTTCACGGACGACAGCAAACATTACGCGGATGACTTTTCCGCTTTGCTGACAGCACCGCAAGTGTTGCTCTGCAATCCCGGTAGCGCATGCCAGAAGGTATGGGATTCGCGTAGCGTCGAACCGTTCGGACTGCTGCCTCCGAAGTTTCTCGAGTTCAAAGCGGAAGATGGAACGACGCTCTATGGCGAGCTGCTGTTGCCTCCTGCGGGGAAAGGCAATACCAAAATTCCGTTGATCGTGAACGTTTACGGCGGGCCAGCAGCCCAGCTGGTCCGCAATGAGTGGATCGGCACAACCGGGCTTTTTCACGAACTCCTCGCCTGGCAGGGATTCGCCATTTTCTCGGTCGACAATCGCGGTACACCGAACCGCGATCGCAGATTTGAGACTGCGATTCGGCATCAGTTCGGCGCAGTCGAATTGAAGGACCAAACTGCGGCCCTTGATCAACTTCTGGCGGAGGTTCCGCAGATCGATCGCAATCGCATCGCAATGTGGGGTTGGAGCAACGGTGCTTCCATGACCTTGTACTCGCTCACGCACTCGGATCTGTTCAAGGCGGGTGTCGCTGTAGCGCCAGTCACCGACTGGCACAATTACGATACGGCTTACACGGAACGTTACATGGGCCTGCCAAGCGCAAATCCGCAAGGCTATGAGAATGCCTCGATGCCGAAGGTTGCCGACAAACTGAGTGGCGCGCTGCTTCTGGTTCACGGCACGAGCGATGACAATGTGCATTTTCAGAATACGATCCAAATGGTCGATGCGCTCATCAAAGCGAGCAAGCAATTTCATATGATGGTCTATCCGGGGAAAACTCATGGCATCGGTGGATCAGATGCACGCGACCACCTCTTCCATATGATCGAAGACCATTTTGAGCAAGAACTGAAATAAGCCTACTTGGTGAGGAATACGAGTCCATGAACCGCGTAACTCTTGGCGACTTTGAAGTAACCGCTGTCTCCGACGGCATCTATCACCTTGATGGGGGCGCGTTTTTCGGTGTCATTCCCAAGGTCTTGTGGGAAAAGAAAGTGGAGGTCGACGATAAGAATCTCGTCCCTACAGGATTAAATTCGGTGGTCGTCCGAACTGGCACGCAGACGGTACTGATCGAGACTGGCATCGGCAATAAACTTCCCGAGCGCATGGCCAAGATTTTCGGTCAGCCAGCCCAACTATTAGACAATCTCAATGCTGCCGGCGTATCGCCGGAAGACGTCGACATAGTCATCAACACACATTTGCATTTTGATCACTGCGGCTGGAACACTGTGCGCCGCGGCGATGATTTTTTCCCTACATTTCCCAATGCAAAGTATTACGTACAGGAAGGGGAATGGCAGCACGCCCACCAACTTCAGCGGGACGCACCGAGCTATTACTCCGAAAACTATGACCCTCTGGTCGAAAGCGGACAGATGACGCTGTTGCAAGGCGACCAGGAAATTGTTCCCGGCATTTCGGTCAAGGTCTACGCAGGGCACACAAAAAACATGCAAGCAGTGATCATCAACAGCGGCGGGAAGACAGCCTGCTACATCTCGGACCTGATTCCGACCAGTGCACATATCGACCTCACGTGGGGGATGGCCTTCGACTTGTATCCGCTGAAAACGATAGAAAGCCGCAAACAGTATTACGGGCAAGCTCTTCCCGGAAAGTGGCTGACGATGTTCACGCACGACCCAAATGTGCCGTGGGCATATGTGAGCAAAGATGAGCGAGGCAAGATGGTGGCACTACGGGAATAATTGATGTCCATTTTGACAGGGCAAAAATCCTCACGCTACCTAGACCTATCTGGAAATGCCACTTTTTAGGATTTCTTCTGTTGTGGTTGGCAGTCGTCGCGCTATTCTTTAGCAATCATGCTGCAGCGGTTTTCAGCAATGCTGGTGTGGGCTGTGCTCGCCGGCAGCTTGCTCGCGATCAAGCTCCGTCTAGCTTGGCTGAGAAGCGACAACAAGCAATTCTCTTCCTAAATGAGGAGCTCATGCTGTGTCATCTACCGAGACTTGGGTTTTCCCTAGGGTTCGACTAGATATCGCAGAAACTATGTATCGCGCTGGGGCTTTCAAAGAATCAGCCGCTTTGTTGCAACGAGCATTCGATTCTTTCCCGGATCGTACGACTGCGTCAGGTCGCGTCCTGTTTTTTCTTGAAGCAGCGCGAGGTGAAGCAAAGGTTGGAGACACAGCAGGCGCGCGTGATGCGATCCAAAGGATGAAGCAAGCGCTGCTCGGGATTTCCGAGGATTTGAGAACTTTCCATTTGGGTGAAGCTGCGGCTGTGCAGATACAGATTGGAGATATCGAAGGAGCGGCTGAGACGCTTCATGAGCTGCCTCCTATGAATTCCATTACGATTGATCGTCTTGGGGAGATGGCCGCGATCCGCATTCGAGCTGGCGACCTGGCGGGCGCTCTGCAGTATGCCGACGCTCCAGTCCCTGGACTTTCTCCTGAAGAGACCGACACGCGCAGGTCACTCCTGCTTGCGCGCATCATGAGTGCGCAGATCGAGGCCGGAGATTTGAACGGCGCACAAACCACGGCCAGCGGCATTCCCAGCATTATGTTTCGCGCATCTGCGTGGGCGGAGCTCTCGACAGCACAATTCCTCGCTGGAGACCGCCGGTCGGCATCCGATTTACTCGGTCGAGCTTCGAAACTGGGCAACGGAATGGAGGTTGTACACAGCGATATCGCTACGGCTCAAGCGAAGTCTGGTGATTTCGCTTCAGCTTTGCAGACTGTAGAGTCCCTCGCAAAACAAGCCTACAGTGCAAAACCCAAGCTTCTCACGGAGCTCTCGGAGGTAGCGGCGGCAGCCCACCACATCGACGTTTCAGAAAAAATGCTTTCGGAAGCTTTCACACTTGCTACGAGCGACAAAGATCCGGAGTGGCAACGTGCCGCCGTCCAGGAACTTGTTGCTACCCAAGCCAGAGTCGGCTTGTTTGCCGCAGCCCTGAAGACGGCTTCCACTCTACCGGAGAGCGATCGACACTTTGTGCTCTGGAAAATCGGGTTAGAACAAGCCAAGTCAGGAGACATGCGCGAGTCTGAACGTACAGTGGCGGGCTTGGATTCCCTCACATTTGCTATTCCGGAGTTAGCGGTAGCCAAAGCGCGACAAGGAGACTTCACCTACGCTTTTCAACTGAATGATGTACATGGTGAACCGGTCATCCAAACTCTGTTCAGCGAGAAGGTAAAACTAGGCGAACTCGCCGAAGCTGTTTCGTGGGCTACGCCTTTCTCGGCATCGCTCAGGGACTTCTTGACGCGTCTCCAAATGCAACGAACCCGCATTAGTCCGCTTAAGTGAGCTAGGTGTCGATGTGTGCCAACTCGACGGCAAGTTCCATTAAACTTTAATCCTAGGGTTCAATCCCCTCAAACGCTTGCTTCGCTTTACGACTCTCGGCGTATTGCCCTTTGTTCCGCCAGATTTAGGATGGCAAACGTGCGAAATTGAGGTGCACGGTGCGACCATCTACCGGATGTCTTCAGGATGGTTCTCGTGCAAGTTTTCTCTCAGCTTTGAACCCCCAATTTTTAAATTGACAAAGGGAGGTATGTGTCATGTCACGCGTTTGTAGGATGTTTCTCGTTGGTGCGGCCCTAGGCTTTTCGATGTTCTCACCAATTTCACCAGCTCAATCGTTCAACCCCGTAGGCGGGTTGGATTGTAATGGCCATAGCACTGTTCAGAAGCCACTCAGGCCGCAAGATAGTTGTACTGACTTTCATGATGAATACGGAGGACGAGGCTATGACAACGGCTACTACATCGGGCATGACGAACCTAGTATGGGTTTCATCTCGACAGTCACTCACTCCGGCAACAATGTGCAATGGGAATTCACGTTGCCGCGTGAACGTTCCTTGCCCGCGACACAGTCTTTCGAGAACTTTATCGCCTTCTGGTTTTCCATGGCACTCTGCGATCCCAATTCAGGTTTTGTGCGAGGGCCGTGCATTCCGGATAGTGACAAGAACAATCCAAACCTTGCCGGCTCTGCTTTTCTCGAGATGCAGTTCTATCCTCCCGGGAATCCCCCGTTCATCACCCAAATCAGTTGCGACTTAACCCACTGGTGTGCGTCGCTGCATATCAACAGTCTCGAAAATATGGATAACGGAAAGCTCAATCCCAAATGCACTGAGACGACGAACTTTGCATTCATCCAGCGCAATGGGATTCCGACTGGGCCACCTGGTCCCAATACGATGAATGCCGCTAGCGCAACTCCAAACAGTGAGACATTGCTAATGAACCAGGGTGACCGACTGCGCGTCACGATCCAAGACGTACCCGGAAGTTTCTTGGGAGGAGTAATGACCCGCATAGACGATCTGACGACCGGGCAATCGGGGTTTATGATAGCCAGCGCGCACAATGGTTACCAGACCACAAATCCGAACACCTGCGCCGGAACCAATTTTAGCTTCCATCCTGAGTACGACACTGCGAAGTTTGGCAACTTTACTTCTTGGGCCGCCCTGCAAGCCAATGTCAATTTTGCGATGGAAATCGGGCACTTCACTCCCGGCCTCCATGGAGACAAGGATCCCGATGATCCGCCGTGTTTCCCCGGACCCACGGTCGCTGGCTGCTTAAACCTCGCGAAGGGAGGGGACCTGGACTTTGACGGCAGCTCTTATTTGCCCGACTGGCCAGACGGCACAAGCAACAATGCGACTTCGGTCGCAATCCAATCTGTCAATGGAGGAGGCATTGGCCCCTTGAGTCCGTCTGACAATACAGGCAACTATAACCAGCCATTTCCAATCATCCAAATCGAAACCGATATCGCGGCTTCGGAAAAACAATGCAAACCGAACGGAGTTGGTTGCGTCGTCCCGCCGGTGCACGCAAACTTCTATCCGTTCTATGCGGTAGCAACAAACGGAAGCAATCCGAACGGTAGCGACAGCGTTGCAGGCTGCACTTTGCTATTCGGCAATTTCAGCGGCAGCGACATCAACAACTTTGGTCAAGATGCGCAGTACGGTGCCTCAAACTTATCTTGGTTCTTCGGCCAGAACACCGGAGGCCCGCAGAGCAATCCGTGCATACCGACAATTTAGGATGATGAAGAGTGCAAACGCTTTGAGAAAATAAACTTTAGGGAAATAACACATGGAAGAGGTTCTGCCGAACTTAGGCTAGAACCTCTTGAGTCATGGCGCTAGACGCCATCAAACGCCGGCGACCGCGCCCCATGGTTGCAGAGGCGCTTCAAAGAAATCTTCTACTCGAGCCAAGATCGCCTGCGGGCTTTTCGACTCGTAAATTGCTTTTCGCAAGGCTGATCCACCGGGTACTCCGTGGGTGAACCACGAGGCGAATTGCTTCATCTTGCCTTCCGCGTCCGGCAACTCTTCTTCGATCAGCATCTGGAAAAAAGTCCGAATCATCTGGTAACGATCCGATTCCGAAGCCTGCTCGTAAGTTCCTGAAAACCCATACTGCTCAATCTGCCGGAAGATCCAAGGATTCGACGGCGCAGTCCTCCCTATCATCACCGCATCACAACCTGTTTGCGCGAGCATGGCACAAGCATCTTCCGGAGTGCGGATGTCGCCATTGCCGATCACCGGGATCTTCACTGCATGTTTAATGGCGGCGATCCACTCCCAACGTGCCTGGCCGCTATAGCCTTGCTCCCGAGTACGCGCGTGAAGAGCTACAGCGGACAAACCGCAGTCTTCCGCCATCTTCGCCAACTCCACACAGACTATGTTTTCGTCGTTCCAGCCGGCGCGGAATTTCACGGTGAACGGAATCGTTACAGCCGACCGAACTGCTTTGAAGATTTCACCAATGGCGGGAAGGTCTCGCAGCAATCCCGATCCGCCGTTACACTTCACTACTTTCTTGGCCGGACAGCCAAGATTCAGATCAACTAAGTCGAAGCCCAGACCTTCTACCAACCGAGCAGCCTCAGCCATGACTTGGGGATCGCTGCCAAAAAGCTGCGCGGAAATGGGATGCTCGTCTTCATAGAAATGCAGATAGCGCTTTGCCTTCTGATCCTTCGCGCGGAGAACTCCATCGGCCGAGGTGAATTCCGTCATGATCAGCCCGCATCCACCGAGGTTACGAATGAAGCGGCGAAACACCGTGTCCGTCACGCCCGCCATGGGAGCGAGCACAGTGGCCGGAGCGATATGTACGCCGCCAATCGAGAGCGACGACGGAAGCGCGGCCGGCATCACCTCCCCCGACGAGTCGGCCATGGGCACCGGGTTTTCGAAGTACTTGCGCACAAAGTTATTCTACTTCCTGCAGGACTTGCCCTGATGACCATCAAGAGAAAAGCCCCCGACGATGGAGGCTTTTCAAATCCAGGCTGATCTGTGAAACCTAATCGACCTACTTCTTTGCGGTTTCGGCCTTTGCCGGTTCTGCTTTCGCGTACTTGCGGCGGAAGCGTTCTACACGGCCGGCCGTGTCCATCAACTTCTGCTTGCCGGTGAAGAACGGATGGCAGGCGGAGCAGATTTCCACGTGGATATCGCTCTTATGGGTCGAACGAGTCGAAAACTTATTACCGCAGGCGCACAGCACCTGGATTTCGTTGTAAGCGGGATGAATAGCTGCCTTCATGTCTGGTAAACCCCAATCTTGGAACCTGTTCGTAAGCCTTTAGATTCTACCGGATTGGCAAATGATTCAGCAAACCCAAAGACCGGGGAGCTTAGCGACCCTGAGGGAGGCCAAGGCCGGCTCGCAATCATATTCGTCGGGTCCAGCCGAAATCTCTTGACAACTTTCGCTATTAGGTCAATATTGACAGTGTCATGAATGACCTAATAATTCTCGCCACGCTGCTCGCGGGTCCGAAGCACGGGTACCAACTCAAGCGGGAGGCGGGTTTTATCTTTGGTGACGCTGCGCTGCACAACAATCTTATCTATCCCTTGCTGCGCCGCTTCACCACGGAAGGCTGGGTGACGAAGAAGGCAGTCGCCGGGCAGCGAGGGCAGACTCGGCAGCAGTATGAACTCACTCCTCTCGGACGTAAGACGCTCATCGAGCGCCTTAGCAAATTCGGTGAACAGGATTCCGACTCATTTCCAAACTTCATTACACGAGTTGGGATGTTTGAGATCTTGGGGCCAGAGATCCGCGAATCCATCCTGAAAGAGCGGGAGAACTACCTACTGAAACGTCAGCAGCAATTCGCCACTTTGCAAGGAAACATGGAACTAGGGCGGTACGCGGGAGATGTAGTCGGCTTCTTACGCGGTCAGATCGAATCCGAGTTGCAATGGATCCAGAGATTGCGTCGATTAATTAAGAACTGAAGGCAAGGAGATCACAATGAAACTCAGAACGGCAGGTTTAACAATCATTGCTTGCATCATTCTGGCTGTGAGTTCAACAGCGCAACAAACAACCGCTCCTGAGTCTGGGAGCGCGATGGCCATCGAACA
>JAOAPG010000388.1 GCA_025462785.1 Acidobacteriaceae bacterium | reverse complement strand
GCGACGTAACTTATGTCGTATTCAATCCCCAGCATGGAACCTCGAACACAGCCCGTGACTTCCTTAGCCAGATTTCCGGAATTCACATCTCCAGTGAATCAACGGATCTTGAGAAGTTGACACTCTTTCTCGAAGCTGCTCGCAAGCTCAACACTACCGGAGTTCTCGATGAAATCCTCGTAACGCTGTTAGATGTAACCCTGAAGCTCGCACATGCCGAGCGAGGCTATGTATTTATGAGGAACGATGCAGGCGACCTTCGGTTGGCGGCCGGGCGCAATGCGCTGGGTGAGCCGCTGCTCGATGATAAGACGATCTCGCATTCCATTCTTGATGAGGCTTTGAAGTCAAATTCTGAATTTGTGTTGACTGACACCAGCCAATCGCTTGATATGGCAGGACGGCAGAGCATCGTCGCTTACGAGCTGCGAACGGTGATTTGCATTCCATTGCGCAAGCCGCAGGTGCAAGCGACACGTACCGAGTCGCCTGCGGCTTCCGCTTCCGCTGAAGCCATGGGAGCTCTATACGTCGACTCGCGTTTCGCTTCGCGCGAGATCTCAAGCGTAAGCAATGACATTTTGCGCTTAATCGCGACCGAAGCCGCTTCTCTGATTGAAAATGCGCGTTTAGTTCAAGCCGAAGAGGCTTCTCGCCGTTATCAGCAGGAACTTGCCATTGCAGCAGGAATTCAGCAAGGCCTCATGGCCGTGACCATCCCCGAAGTTTCATTTGCGCGAGTCGGAGGCAAGAATCTTTCTTGTAAAGAAATTGGCGGGGACTTCTTCGACATCGTAAACACTGAAGACGGATTGGCCGTAGTTCTTGCCGATGTAAGCGGCAAAGGTGTATCCGCCGCTCTGCTAGCGTCGACGCTACAGGGGATGATTTATTCGCAGTTGATTGCGGGTATGGCTTTGACCGAGATTGTGGCTGCCGTGAACAATTTCTTCACACACAAACACATCGGAGAGAAATACGCGACGGTGGTCATCGCGCGGGTTCGACACGATGGAGAATTGGAATATGTGAATTGCGGTCATGTGCCCCCATTGCTGGTATGCAATCGAGAAGTAATTCGTCCCGCGCATGGCAATCTTCCAGTTGGGTTATTAAAGGGTGCGTCCTATGAGAGCGATCGAGCCAATTTGCATCCTGGTGACCGCCTGATCCTGGTAACCGATGGCGTTACGGAGGCCGAGAACGCCATCGGAGATTTCTTCGACAATGATCGCCTGGAAATAGCAGCCAAAGAGGGGACTATGGAAGGTATTTTTACGGCGGTAGCACAGTTCTGCGGTGGTACACCGCTTAACGATGATTGCACTGTAGTCGAACTTATTTACACGGGCAATTAACTGCGGACTCTGTTCCTGGCCCATACCAATCGTTCCTGGTTAATGGCAACGAGCTAGTACTTTTGCAGGTTTTGGCTAAAAGTGTTTGATAGAGGTTTAGCCGGCCTGTTCGGAAATAATGTGCAGAGCCTGCCAAATAGAGACGCCAAATGCGATACCGCTTTTCGTTTGCGAACCGTATCGCTTCCTCCGCGCGGGATTCCAGTTTGCTGAGCCAATGACGCAAGGTCAGATCGTAATGTTCGCGAAGATTCTCCACGTCGCGTACTTCAAAGCCAGCTTTTTCAGCTGCCTCTAATGTCGTATGGATGGGCACAAGCTCGCCATCCGGAAAGACGTAGACGTCCGTGAAGGAGCGCTGGTTGGATGCCGATCGAGAGCCTGTTCTTCCGATTCCGTGGTTTAAAAAGACGCCGCCCGGCCTCAATAACCGGAATGCCTGGCGGAAGTACTCAGAGAGTTTCGATTCGCCGACATGTTCGACCATCCCGATGCTTACCAGTTTGTCATAAACTTCGGCTTCGGTTAATTCTCGATAATCGAGCAGCTTGACCTCGCATTGAGCAGATAATCCTGCCTCACGTATTCGTTGGCGAGCTAGCGCGAGTTGCTCTTGGCTCAATGTCACGCCCGTGGCATGAACTCCGTATTTGCTGGCAGCATGCATGAGGAGTCCTCCCCATCCACAGCCAATGTCCAGCAAGCGTTCGCCCGCCTTAAGTCTGAGTTTCCGGCAAACGTAATCTAATTTATTGATTTGCGCGGTCTCTAAATCGTCTTCGGCGTGCTCGAAATATGCGCAGGAATAGATCAGATTCTTGTCGAGAAAAAGCGAGTAGAAATGATTCGAGACATCGTAGTGGTAATTGATCGCCTTACGATCGCGCTGTATCGAATGCAAGTCACCAGCGAGTGCCGGTCTGCTTTGAACCTCATTTCCTCCTGTGGCGGGAAGAGTAAACAGGGCTTTAACGATATGAAGCGTGTCTTTTAGGCTCCAGGCTTTACTCAAGAGATAATCGGCTACAGGAAAGATTGCGTGAATGTCCCCCACGAAATCAAAGTCATCGCAAATGTAGGATTCGCCTAAAGAAAGTTCACTTGCACATGCGAGAGCGGATTTCAGGGCGGAGGGATGTTTTATTTGCCATGTGAAGCGCTGGAATTGTCCGGCTTCCGGCGGCCACCGCGTACCATCCCACAGTTCAACTTCGAAATCGCGTGGATGATAGTCGCCAAAGATTTCCTGCAGAATATTCAAAACTCCACGTGCGGATTTCTCTTTAAACTGTCCTAGATGCAACGCCATCGTTCGCCTCGCGTTCAGGCGCGTGAGTTGTTCTGACTATAAGCGAAGAAGCTTGTGCCATTCCAGTGCTATTTCCGCCAAGGCACGAGTTTTATAGTCGTTCGATGGGGACCTCTGAGGATCAGTTGCTATGGGGGTAAGAGACACTGCTTGAAGTTCACAGAAATGTACAAGAGCGATGGGAAAATTCCTTTCAGAATTGATCAGCGAACCCATGATTTCCGAGTGGCTGTCTGCAGCAACTCTCATCGACGACCTTTTCCCTCGAGCTCACAGCGATCGGCAACGACACTCATTTTTTCCGCATCATAGCCTCGCAGTTCGATCAATCTTAGATATTTGTGAGGTGAATTCCGTGAAATTCTTTTCCGCAAATCTGGACAGTCTCAGAAAACTCTACATAGATCAGCTTCAGCAGTTGCATTCGGCTGAGACCCAAATTACAGATGCTCTACCCAAAATGATTGACGCAGCCACTGAACCGCAGTTGAAGCAAGCGCTGCAAACTCACTTACAGGAAACCGAGGGCCATGTCTCGCGTTTAGAGCAAATTCTTAATCAGGCAAAAGGTTCGGTGGATTCGAAGAAGTGCAAAGGCGTGGCTGCTCTCATTGATGAGGGCGAAGCGGTGATCAAGGACGCAACCGATGATTCCGTTCGGGACGCCGGAATCATCGCAGCTGCCCAGAAAGTCGAGCATTACGAGATTGCAGCCTACGGAACCGTGCGCACGTGGGCCCAAATCTTGGGAGAATCCAGCCAAGCTAGGCTGCTGGAACAGACGCTCAATGAAGAAAAACACGCTGATGCGGTTCTAAACAGCATTGCGGAAACAGCCAACACCAAGGCTGACAAGGCGGCTTGAAGTGTGGTGGTTTAAAAAGGAGCAGGAATTCAAGGCTGGAACTTGCCAAGGGAGTCGACATCCAGGCATTTATTCGTGCCCGGAAAGCTCCCTTTTAAAATTATCGCAGCCTTAGATCGCGCCGAAGCCCTGCCCCGGCATCAGGCGCAGCACGAGTCCTAATAAGGTTAAAACCGCTAGGAAGAAGATCGCCGTTCGTCGGCTTCCATGCACGGGCATGTCCTTTGTAAACAGCCGCCACCCTGCTCCCAATGCAACCAGGAAGAAGACGTTCTCTCCCAAGAACAACCATAATCCCAGACATGCTGTTAGAAGCAAGATGCGCTCTGTTTTGTCCAAGGCTAACGCTGCTTGGCCGCCGTCCAGAACCCAGACTGGGATCAGATTCATTATGTTCAGCCAGGCGCCCGACCGAGCTAGTGCAGCCCACACTCCATTATGGGTTTGCCACCAAATCACCCCACAGGCTACACACGCAAGATATCCAGCCAGAGGACCGGCGAGACTCACCTCTGCGCGAGTTTCGAGGGGCACACCAAGAGCCTGCCAGCGAACGTAAGCGCCCAATCCCGGCATAAACACGGGCATCTCTGCTGGTAAACCTCTACGTTTTATATCGAGGAAGTGCCCCATTTCGTGAATCAGAATCATGCTGGCGAAACCAGCGCCGAACAGAGGTCCGTAAAGTGCCCAGTAGATGAACAGAAAAGAAGCGAAGCTTAGCAAAAACTTTAACTTGAAGACGGCAACTAACAATGCCTTACTCTTGGCCAGAACAATCGCAATGGGTCCTACAGGCCCAAGCTTATTCGCCCACTTGTTCTCGGACTCAGGAACTTCAGTTTGCTCGGCAGCGATCTCGAGAGCATGCGTCTTTTCTTTAATCCAGTCCGCCTGCTTCGAGCTGGGTGGGAGTAGTTGCAAAGCGAAAAGCCACTGCTCACGTGCTTGCCGCAGCTGCCCGTCATTTTCGAGAGTCTTGGCTGTCGCAGTTAGGCATGCGAGTTCTTGTGCATGCACGAGAGTGTGACAGTTGGCACACGCCAGCGCTCCGGGTGCGAGATCGCTTGCACAGCTTTTGCAATTTCGAATCTGTTCAGTTGGGCTAATAGACACAGCGATACATTCTGATCATTTCAGGTTGAGAGCGGCACCGAATTACTGTATGGACCGTGGATCTCGATTGTCTTGCCTGCCGTCGTACGCCATGCGATCCGTATTCCGACAGATAGAATTACCAAACCAATCAGACCTTGCAGCGGAAAACTCTGGAAAAGATTGATGAAGGGAGACGCTAGACCTAGCAGGACCAAGCTTCCCAGCGCCGCGGCGAGACTTATTTTTTTAACGGGCGGTTTGGAGAAAGGTGTCGGCTGCGATTGCTGCGGCTGCTGGCCGAATTCCTTTTCGAATTGCCGTTGCTCATCTTGGAGCTGCTGATGCTGCGTTTGCACCCGCTGCTCGTGTACCTTTTTCTGTTTCGCGTATTGTGTAATCGCAATCGGCACCGCAGCTAAAGAAACGGCGCTATAAGTTAGCAGGGCCGCAGTAATCTGATATCGTCTGCCGCCTACTCCATCGGAACCTTTCATCATGGCTTTGCCGACCACATAGCCCACAGCGAGAGAGACATAGCCGATCATCAAGCCGGTGACGATGCCGACCGCAGCGTACAAGAGTAGCCCGATGAATGCGCCGCCAATACCGAATAGAACTGCTCGCACGAATGCGGCATGGCTGTCTTTTGGCAGCTCGCGTTTTTTCTGTTCTGCGCACGGAAAACAAGATAACGCGTTGCTTACGCGGTAATAGCTCAGAGCCACGGATTGACCGCAAAATTGGCAGCAGTCGCTGCTCGGCACTCCAACGTATTCGGCCGTGCCGAACTGAGGCGTAGGATCGATTACGTCACCACTCATGGCGGGGAAGATAGCATGACGAGGAACTCTGGTCCAAGCGAAAAATAACAAAATGACGGACAAAAAAATTCAAGGGATATTCAGCTCTCTTCAACCTCGACCGAGAAATTCGTGCCTTCCCATCGTTGCTCTTTCACCCAATGGATTGTGAAGAAGATCTCACTGCCCGCAGCAAGAGCGCTAGACGGCAAGTCTGTAACGTGAGTGCCCAAGCCTGTGTCGGTGGCTTTTGTGTCTTGAACAGTTTGCCATCGGTCAAAGCTCCAGTGCACCAGCGCCGGGGACAGAAGTGTCACTCGCAGTTGCTTGCCGACTGGAATGCTTCGGCACTTGTTGTTGTAACGCCATGCAAAATATTTCGATTTCGTTTTGTCGACGACGTACCGCTGCACGGGCTGGGGTGGCTGATCGAAGATGTTGCCGTCACGCAGCGAACGGCGAAGCTTGATGTACTCCGAATGAGCCCAGACAAGTGGGCAGGCCGAACCAGAGCCTTGTCCCCGAAACAGTTCACGTTCTGGGATATCGGCGGCATCCCACACCTGTTCCGGGATCAACCTGTTTCCATCAGTGGAACGTTCCATCACCTTCAACAAATCTTCCGCCGTGTTCCTTCTTCCTGCAGCTAATTCGTAATGCGCCCGCTCGCCAGCCAGCAGAGGCCAAGGTCGTCCGATACCGGTCCCATCGAAAGGCGAACCGTTTTCGTGCTCACCATAGCCATCCCCGTTATAGCGATACCAGCATGGACCTTGAGGCAACTTCGCTCGAAGAAGTGCGTCAACCACTTTTACGGTGTTCACGATACGTGGATCATCTGCCGCCCGCAGTCCGAATCGCACCAGAGCTAACGCATCCGGACTAATGAGACGCGTGGCGTTCTCGGAGCTTTCTCCTGGAGGACGATTCTTTATAGGCACGAATCCTTCGATGGGAGAAGCCGCACAATCAGTTTCTGGAGGTGCAATGCGAACGTAGTATCCCTCCACTCCGATTTGTTTTGCCAGGTCGGTATTTGTCGCATAGATCCAGCGCTCAACATTGTCGTTCCAGTTGTCTGCGATCTCGCGCAGATAGGTCGCGGTCTCTTTCTTGTTCACAGCATCCGCGAGGTCCGCTGCGGCTAACAGTCCTGCGATTTCGACAGCCAGTGTGAAGGGGGAGTAGCCGGCATCTTCCTCCCAGCGGTCCTGTTGGGTCACTGGCCCGTTTCGAACAAGAAATCCGGCGGCGCGTTGAACCATGTTCCACCATCGCTCGAGATCCAGCATTGCTTTTGGGGCCTCTCGTCGCAGAATGTCAACGAGCAGAATCGGAAATGCGGCCTCGTCCATTTGGACGCCGCTCCAATACGGACGGCCGTCGAGCCACATATTTTGCGACCAATGACCCTCGGCTTCTTGCGTCGATTCAAGGTAGTGGAGCACGCGAATCGCATCGGCTTGAGCGCCTGCTGCCAACAATCCGCAAGCCGTCTCCACCAGATCGCGCGGCCACACCAGATGGTATCCGCCAAGATCTTCATCGCCTTTGTTGAAGCCCCAAGGAATCGAGAGGCTGGCAATCACGCCGCCCAAGAAGTCTTTCGATTCGTGCGATCGCAGCACTGCCGCACTTGCGCGGTAGAGATCATGCTCGCGCTGGGGCTCGTCCAATCGTAAGAGAGTTTCCTGCCAGGTGTTCCACTGCCGTACGTAACTCTTTCGGAGTTCCTCGAAGGGTTCCGCTAAGCTCGCGCGAACCTGCTGTCCAGCCTCCGACCAAATTCCGCCGAATCCAATCGCGATTACGAACTCGCCGTTACACGCACTTAAGTCGATTTCTCCAGTAAGCGCGATGTTGCCGTTTTCAGCACGGGAGTACTCGGACATCAGCTGATAATTCTTCGACAAGTCCTGCCATCCGTCGGAGTAGCCGACGAATCCAGTCGACATTTTTACCCAGGGTACCGAACAGCCGAAAGCCAGTGAGGTGCCATTGCGTTCGGCAAAAAGCATAGGAATGCCTTTGTAGTCGCCGGCCCATCCTGTGTTGCCCATTCCGAAATTTTCGAGATGAGGTGAAAGCAATCCATACAAGTGGTAGTCAGAAAGTTTCCCGTGCAAAGGCACAAAGCGAATTCTCTGCAGGACCACATTACGGTACGGATCGGTGAGTATTTCTTTCTCGATCCGGTAGCGGCCCTGGAGTTCCGTGTTTATGAGTTCATAGGCGGGAACCCCGGGTTCAAATGGTTTGTTCTCAAATTTGCAATGGCGCTTTTCTTCAGAGAAGTAACTGTTGCCGTCCGTCACAATGAAGCCCATGTCACGGGTGCAGGCTTGGTCGACTCGGGGAAAATAAATTTCGTTGAGAATTCCGTGACTCAATGTGAACCACACCCGGCTATGTTGGTTCAGTGCGGTGCCTATTCCGGTTTTTGCGCTGGAAGTCCAGCGCGATTCAATGCCGGGCCATCCTGGGGCAAATCTTTCGGATTCACTCATTCGTCCTCGCTTCACGAAATCTCAGGTGATCAAATCATTGGATGATAGCGGCAGCGATTTGTTTCGAAGAGGGCTTTGAACCGCATGTTACCAAGCCCATAGCATTCTCACACATAGCTTCGCGCAGATTTTTCCCCCACCAAGCCGGTACTGTTCCCCAAGGCTCCTAGTTCGTCGTTTATACTCAGCAAAGATTGATGAAGGAATGAAAAACTCTGGAAGCCTATAGGTGAAGGGTTCATGAAATCGAGGTTGTGGCTAAAGCTGGCCTGCTCTTTATTGATCACGGTCAGTGCCTTATCAGCGGCTGGGCAGATGTCTCCGGGACCCGCCGGTACAAATCAGAATACGTTTGCCCCGCTTGAACAATGGAAAGATGCGGTGATCGCTGGTAACACTGCCGTTCTGAAGGCTCTGTACAGTACGAATCCACCCACACAGGTAAAGACGCAGGCCGCAGATACAGGAGCCGATGCTGATGTGGCTTTCTGGTCTGGACTGCAAGCTCGACGCTTGAAGGTTGAGGTTGTCCAATCGAATTCGCCCCAGAGTGGATTGCAGCAAGTGGTATTTCAGGCAGAGATTCGCACGGTTGCTCCGGGATCACGCACGTTGTATGTCTCTGCGGCGCAGATCTGGCAGCAGCAAGGCGATCAGTGGCGAATGGTGTTCGTGCAGCGAACTGATCCCACAAAATTGCAGCAGCCGGTTTCAACTAGCAAAGATATATACGGTTCGAGCATCGACGCTCACACAGAGATCAAGCAAGCTTTGAGCCAGGCAACGAAGGCTCATAAGAGAGTATTGGTGGTGTTTGGTGCGAACTGGTGTTACGACTGTCATGTGCTTGATTTGGCGTTTGAGCGTCCGGATATTTCCGCTGTGCTGAAACGTAATTACGAGGTTGTGCATGTGGACGTCGGTCAGGGCGACAAGAATCAGGATCTGATGAACGAGTACGACGTTCCCATGAAGCGCGGCGTCCCGGCCGCCGCCGTGCTTGATAGCAACGGGAAGCTGCTGGTAAGTCAGAAGAACGCTGAGTTTGAGAAGGCGCGATCGCTTGGCCCGGAAGATTTGCTGCAGTTTTTAAATAAATGGAAGCCACAAGCGCGATAGCCTACTATGCGCCAGCTTTTGCATTTACTGGAAATTAACTTTGATGTAATCGTCTCTTCACATGTCCTGTGTATTGTTTTCTCAAACGAGGTAGAACAAGCCAAGCGCATCAACGGGTTCGAGCGAGAGACGGCGCTCGGACCTTTTGATCTTTAGATTAGATTTTAAAAGGAAAATTAAAGCAGTTCTTCAGGCGAGATTTACTTCTGAACTGCGTTGCCGACGTAACTCTTGTAAAAACTCTTCCTGGCGCAGCGATGCGTGGTTTCTTAGAAGCTCGAGCAAAGGGTCTTCAAGATCTTCAGTCCCATTGCTACCTGCGTATTCGTCGTAAGTAGTCAATGCCCGGGGAGCGACCGAGAGTTCGGGCGTTGTCCCGGGAACGCTACTCAATAGAGCGATGAAGTTTCCCACGTGCTCTCTCTGCTCCGGGGTGCGCGACGCAAATTCGATTCCCATCCCAAAGCCCGGATGCATAACTCGTACCATCCCCTCAGCTTGAACTTCGACTTCGCGTGCTTTTAGGCTCAGAATAATTCCGGAACGTTCCGGGAAAGGGGATTCTGTTTCCACATAACAGGCCCCAAGGCTGAGATCGCTCAGTTTGCAATGGGCGACCGGATCCGGATCATCGGGCAGAAGTTCGTCCGCGTGTGCAAGCACCCACGCTTTCAGCGTGGAGCGAACATGGTCTGAAAGATCCAGGAACCGTACGCCACATTGTCCATTTGCATTTGCCCATGCGACTTCGCCCCGGACTTCAATCTGCGTGCCTAGGTCGGGAAGATGAATGGATGCAGTGATTTCCGCGCCCCTATGGGTGGGCTGTGGAGCCACAAAATCCATTCCGCCTTCGCTTAGATCCAGCAGAATGCCCTCAATCTCAGATCCCTTCTGGAGTTGGATCTGAATTGGCATCTGTATAGGAACGCGATAGGACCGGCGGCGTTCCCGCTTAATAAGTGCCGTCGCTGCGCGAAACGTAGACTGTGCTTGCTCTCTTGAAAATGGCTTGTAAAGAATAAAATTCGCGCCCGCTCCAAACACATTGCGGACCTTGGTTTTGTCACTGAGCAAGGCTACGGTGATTGCATGATAGCCGGAAGCCGCTTCGTCCGTGTTTTGTAACACTAATGCGGCGCTGTGCGGGTCGTCGAAATCGATGATCACCGCATCGTATTTCTGATCTGTAAGGAGGCTGAGCGCTTCAGAGTAACCGCACCGTTGCGCAGTAATACCAAAGCCCGCCAGCACGGGAGTCAGGATGGCGCCTGCTTTTTCGTCTTTGGAAACAAGAAGTGAATGAAACGGCATAACTTCCTGGCAAATGCCTATGACTCTCCCCTTAAGGCCAGCGTGGAGCTACGCCACGAACAGGCTTGGGGGCTGACGCTTGGCTCGGAGCAGTGGCACCTGCCTTGGCAGCCATCGTGTTCGGCTCGTCTACCTCAGCCAGAACCGAGCTGTCATCGTCTTCGCTTTCGGCCAATAGAGGGGCTACTTCGCGCAACTTCTCCGCTGCCTGCTGCAACATCTCAATCTGTTTTCCGAGCTGCGCGAACTTGGCTTGTTTGCGCCGCAATACCTCGTGAATATCTTTCATACAACCCCCTGTGGCGACTTTATGGAGAACAGAAGTAACGGTCAACGGTAATCCCAACCGGGTCTATTACGGCAGTAACCTCAAGGAATTATCACGTTCGAAAAACAAAGAAGGGAATTGCCACGAGTTTCGGGGGGATCCGATTGTCATTCCCCGAACATCGGTACCTGCCTCACGTCTGAGTCGCCTCTCCGGTGACGTTTAGCGGCTCCGATTACTGCCAACACTGTCAGGGATTCCAATGCGGTTCGGGGTACGAAAATCCTTTGGGTGTTGGAGCGCAGGTCAGGTGGATT
>JAOAPG010000379.1 GCA_025462785.1 Acidobacteriaceae bacterium | reverse complement strand
AGAGTTCCTTATAGCTGGTTACACTCCAGATGTCCGACGCAACGCCATACTTCTCGTCCAAAATCTGCGCGGCTTTCAGCACCTCGTACATGATCGTTCCACTGCCAAAAAGCTGTGCCTTGAGCTTCGCATCTTTCTTCGTCGAAGTTTTGTAGCGATACAAGCCCTTCAGAATGCCGTCGCGAACCTCTTTGCCATCCGGCATAGGCGGCATGGGCAAAGGCTCATTGGTTACGGTCAGGTAGTAGAAAATCGATTCCTGGTCGACATACATTCGCTTGATGCCTTCTTGAATGATCACGGCGATTTCATACGCGAACGCGGGATCGTAGGCCAGGAGGTTCGGCACGGGGAGGGCCAGCACATGACTGTGTCCGTCTTGGTGCTGCAAGCCCTCCCCGGCCAGCGTGGTTCGACCCGCTGTGCCGCCCACGAGGAATCCTCGCGTGCGCATATCGGCTGCGGCCCAAATCAGATCACCGATACGCTGGAATCCGAACATCGAGTAATAAATAAAAAACGGGATCGTATTGATCCCGTGATTGGCATAGGCAGTTCCGGCGGCAATAAACGAGCACATCGATCCGGCTTCTGTGATGCCTTCCTCGAGAATCTGGCCGTCCTTGGCTTCCTTGTAATAAAGAAGCGTATCCATATCGACCGGCTCATAAATCTGGCCCACGCTGGAGTAAATACCAACCTGGCGGAAGAGCGCTTCCATGCCGAAGGTGCGAGCTTCGTCGGGAATAATAGGAACGATCAGCTTCCCAATCTCCGGATCACGCAACAGTTTTGCGAGCAGGCGCACGAAGACCATGGTCGTGGAAACTTCGCGATTGTCCGTACCTTTGTAGAACTCTTCAAAGTGAGCTTCGGCGACCGGCTTGATGGGATTGGCTCGAACTTTTCGCTCTGGCAAATAGCCGCCAAGCTGCCGCCGACGTTCCTTCATGTATGAGATTTCAGGACTGTCGTCCGGTGGACGGTAGAACGGCGCATCGTGCAGTTCTTCATCTGGAATTGGAATTCCAAAGCGCGAGCGGAACATGCGCAGTTCGTCCTCGTTCAGTTTTTTCTGCTGGTGAGTGATGTTCTTCCCTTCACCGGCTTCGCCAAGTCCGTAACCTTTAATAGTCTTCGCCAGAATGACGGTGGGAGAGCCAGTGTGCTCGACCGCAGCCTTGTAAGCCGCATGCACTTTTAAGGGATCGTGACCACCGAGCCGTATGCGCGACAATTGCTCGTCTGAGAAGTGCTCCACCATTTTTAGCAACCGCGGATCAGTTCCAAAGCAGTTCTGCCGGAAGTACGCTCCGCTCTCGACGAAGTATTTCTGGAATTGGCCATCGCTGATTTCGTTGAGACGATTAACCAGCAGACCATCGCGATCATTTTGGATAACCCCATCCCAATCGCTGCCCCAGATCACCTTGATTACGTTCCAGCCGGCACCGCGGAAATTGGCTTCGAGTTCCTGAATGATTTTTCCGTTGCCGCGCACTGGACCGTCGAGACGTTGCAGGTTGCAGTTAATCACGAAGATCAGGTTGTCGAGCCGCTCGCGTGATGCCAGCGAGATCGATCCCAGGGATTCTGGCTCATCGGTTTCACCATCGCCGAGGAATGCCCAAATTTTGCCGGCAGTCGACTTCTTCAAACCGCGATTTTCCAGATACCGATTAAAGCGAGCTTGATAGATGGCCTGGATCGGTCCCAGCCCCATTGATACCGTCGGGAACTCCCAAAAATCCGGCATGAGCCACGGATGCGGATAAGAAGAGAGTCCGCCGCCTTCCTTCAACTCGCGCCGAAAGTTCTCCAGCTTCTCGGTCGGGAGGCGGCCCTCAAGAAAGGCTCTGGCATACATTCCCGGTGCGGCATGGCCTTGGAAATAAACAATGTCACGGTCACCATCTTCGGTCTTAGCCCGCAGGAAATGATTGAACGCCACTTCATAGAGAGTTGCAGCAGAGGCGTAGGTCGAGATGTGTCCCCCAATTCCCTCTTGCACCCTATTTGCACGCACAACCATGGCTAACGCATTCCAGCGCACCAGACTCTTGATACGGCGCTCCATGGCTTGGCTGCCCGGAAATGCTGGCTGCTGAGTGGAGGGAATTGTGTTTACGTAGGGCGTGGTCGCCGTGAATGGAAGATTTACTCCGGCCGCGCGTCGGGCATGCAAAGAGAGCTGCTGCAACAAGCGTCCCGCGCGTTCTGGACCACCCTTTGACAGCACATAATCGAGAGAGTCTAGCCACTCCCGAGTTTCAAGTACTTCCGAGCCATTACTGTGAGTTTCTGACGGTGTAAAGGTTTCTGCCACGTCGTTATCTTCTCCAGCTTTCAAGTGGGAACCCTCAATCATAGTCAATAATTCGAAATTTTGCTGGGGCGGCGTGCGACTTACAGTGAGACGGGGGTAAACAGCGGCAATTAAGGGAATTTGTCCGAGGTAGGAATTGGGATTGTCTTGCTTCCCAATGCTGTTACCACAATTTCAAAGCTACAAAGAACGAAACGAAACATGTTCGCGGGACATCCAAAAGTGTAGGACGAGGTACGAAATCTGCGGCCGTATTTGTTTTAAGGGAATCATACGTTTGTGTTATTGCGGCCGCTCTGAGCTAAGTAGCATCATAGATCCGTACATCAAGAATTAGTGAAGCGCGGCTTTGTTACCGCGAGAGGAGAAATCGCTATGACGAAGAAACCTGTATCGAGCAACAATACATCGAGAATTACTGCGCAACCGCGCATCCATCAGCGGGCTGCTGAAATCCAGAAGTACGGTACCGTTACTCACGCTCTTCCCCTCGATTTGGAAGAGCCGGTTCGTCTGGAAATGACAGAGCATTTGAATCAACTGCTCGCCGACACCATGACTCTGCGCGATCTGTATAAGAAGTCGCATTGGCAAGTCGCGGGACCCACGTTTTATCAACTTCATCTGCTTTTCGACAAGCATTACTCAGAACAGGTCGAACTGGTTGACACCATTGCGGAGCGCATTCAGCTTCTTGGCGGATTGAGCCTTGCCATGGCTCACGACATCGCGGAGACCACAAAGATCGAGCGTCCGCCTCGAGGCCGGGAAGAAGTTCCGGTGCAGATTTCACGTTTGCTTGATGCTCACCAAATCGTTATCAGCGAATGCCGTGAATTGGCTGAGAGAGCGGACAAGTTAGGGGACGATGGAACTAACGACCTAGCGGTGAGTGATGCGTTGCGGCTTAACGAGCTGCAGTCCTGGTTCTTGAGCGAACACTTGGTGAACATGCCCTTAGTCCATGCGATGGATAATTCAGAAGAACTGAAAGCCGCTGGCGATTAGGTCTTTCTCTATCCTTATTTACCGAAAGGCTGGCTTACGCCAGCCTCTTTCGTTTCCTGGCATCCGGCCGGAATTAGCTCACACCAGCTCTGCGGGATTTTTACCACCTTGTTCTAGACGCCGCGCTATGAGTCGCCATCCAAGGATAGATAGGAAGGCTGCTTTCCGGGAAGATATGCCTCTATGGCTGAGCTGAACGCAATGGAACGCCCGACACCCCGAGATCCAGATGTCTCGAGGAGACCCGCAGCTTCTCCCGTAACACGATTGGATACACAAGAACACGTCAGATACAGCCTTAAGGATGAGGTGCCAACATCCGATAAGGTGCCGTGCCAATCATCGGGATGGATAAAGGACACCGAAGCTGTTCTTGCCCGATCCTACAAGACGGGACAGAAGCGACTTGAACGGTTAGCTCATCAAGCTGGGCGACGCATTCGTCATGCTGCTAACGAAAAGCCTATCCATGTAATTGCAACCGTTGCGGGACTTGCGTTTGCCACTGGTCTATTGCTGCGCGTTTGGAGATCGAATCATTATGAATGAGACTCGGTATACCGAAAATCACCGACATGATCTTGCGGATGTTGTGTCTGAAATTCGCGATGAGCTGAAGGAGTTTATTCAGACTCGAGTACAAATGATGAAGTCAGAACTTCACGAAACAATCTCCGCTTCCAAAGTGTGGCTTCCATTAGCGGCCGCCGCAGTGACTTTTCTAGGAACCGCCTATCTGTTATTCACTATTGCAATCGTCGCGCTCGTTTCCGTGGCATTTATCACGAACCCATATCGATGGTTTCTGTCATTTTTAATTGTTGCTGTAGTATGGGCCATTACAGGAGCGGTCTTTGGATACCTAGCATGGATTCAATTGCGAGCGCAAGGTGTTTTCCCGAAGCGAACGGTTGAGGTTTTAAAGGCAGACGGAATCTGGCTGCAAAACGAGGTAAGACACAACATATGAGCACCCATCCTCCTGGTGAACTGCCAAGCTACGAACTCGAACTACGCGCTGCGGAAGAACGAAAACGCCTGCACACCTCCTTGGAAGAATTGCGAGAACAAGTCCATGAAAAACTGGATATGACAAAAAATGCGCGACAGTATGTTGTTCCCTTGTCCGCGGCAGCGGCTCTATTCAGCTTTGTAGTTGCCTATGCTTTTGCCGGAATATTCACGCGGCACTAGGAGAACGAATGCCAATCCTCACCAACGCTGTGGATGTGGTTACGCACCGTCTTCCCAAGGTGGTTTCGCCTAAAGGACACGCCGTTATCGACTACATCACCATTGGCACCTTCTTCATCGCGGGCGCTTTATTTTGGCGGAAAAATAAACGTGCGGCATTGGGATCATTACTTTGCGGCGGTGCCGAACTTGCCGTCAACCTGCTGACTGATTATCCCGGCGGAATTTCCCCAGTTATCAGTTTTCCAACTCACGGGAAAATTGACATTGGACTAGCAGCCATGGCGGCCACAATGCCAGAATTTCTGGCTTTCCCTAACGACAGGGAAAAGCGTTTCTTTCTTAGCCAAGCTGGAATCATAACTGTTGCGACGAACCTGACGGACTTCGACCATGCACGCCCGAAACTCTACCGCGTGCCAAAAAGTCGCGTAAGTTCATGATTAATTTTGTTTAAATACATCATCTTCTTGGAGTCCTGCCACTTTTAAAACTATTTCGCTGCGATCTTTCGAGCGGATCTTGGCTCTTACGCAATTCGCATTTTTTCCTGCGGAGTATCACTGGCGAAAGACTCTCAATCGATGTACTCTTAAGTTACGAAATACGAACAGAATTGGGTACAGATGGAGTTTAAAGCGTAAGCCTTTAGACCTCTACACGGCCGATATATCGGCGTTCTGTAGTGGCGGACGGGTGCTACACTTTCTTCACTTTAGGTTTCACTACTGGTCAAGTGTTTGAGGGGGACCGGAAATGTTCTCGGGTGGGCAGAATTTACGAATCTTACGCGAACAACTCGGTTTAACGATGAGGGATGTCGAAAACGCAAGTTCACGCATTGCGCAAAAACGTGGCAACGACGAATTTGCCATTCCTCCCAGCCGGCTTTCCGATGTTGAGACTAAGGGTGTAGTCCCAAGTATTTATCGATTGTATTCGCTCGCTGTCATTTACCGGAAAGACCTCAAGCAATTGTTGCATTGGTTCGGCATCGATATGAATACTATGGCAGCCGACCTCGATGTGTCGCTGCCGACGAAATCGCATTTCAGCGATGCTCTAGTCAACATGTCGGCAGTTCAGATGCCAGTAAAAATCGATCCAGGTTTCGATCCGAAACACACATCCAACTTTGGCAGAATGGTGGAACAATGGGGACTGGTTCCATTGGCCTATTTGGAACAGTTTGCGAACTGCCAGTTCACCTATGGGTACATTGGCACAGAGGATCTTACGATGTATCCGATACTGCCCCCGGGGAGTTTTGTTCAGGTGGACGAAGCAAAGAACAGAGTCTCTGAAGGAGGATGGAGATCGGAGTATGAACGGCCCATCTACTTCGTAGAAACCCGCACAGGCCATACCTGCTGCTGGTGCACTCTGACGCGCGAGGAATTAATTCTGCAGCCACATCCACTTTCTCCAGTGGCGGCTCGGGCGTTGAAATATCCACAGCAGGCAGAAGTAATAGGACAGGTGGTGGGAGTTGCTATGAGGCTCGGCGAATGGCGTCCGGTTTTCGATTCTTCACCAGCCCCGAAAGAGCGTTCAGCACTGAATTAAGATGTCGCGTAGATCCTGCGCCAGGTGTGGCCGGCAGCAGCGCTGCTCCGCGATTACGCAGTCTCTCCAAGTAGGCGGTAGGTGGAATTCCGGCCACCGCACTGGAGCGTTGTGCATCTTCGAGCAATTTAGGAATCGGTGTAGACAAGACTTCCGATACAAGCGATTGATGAGCTTCCGCTAGGGCTCTCTGCGACTGAAAGTCTCCGTGAATACGTGCTAAGCCCCAGTGTTCATACTGTTCGCGCCTCGTCCTATCCCTCAGCCCCGACAAATAGTCGAGTCGGCGCAGGCAACCACTAATCGCCTCCAACGTGGTCTCGCGAAAATCTTCAAGTGCTGACTTGAAAGTCATTACCTTAATGCTTACGCTTTCCTGTCACGCTTTCAGAATTCTTGACGTTAGCTCCGCTGATGGCAGATTATCACGGGCACTCGTTCATTCCTACAGGGATTACCGGGCGGAGTTCCTGAATATGCGGGCCATTTTTCTGGTTAATCCTGACCCACCATTTCATTGGCTTAGCGCTAGTGAGGATTCTTCAGCGCTTCCAGGCGATCATGATTCCAAGCACCACCGGCAGATAGATTACGGAAGCGTGCAGGAGACGGCTCGCCATTACCTTGGAACTTGCTTTCGCTAGTTTCAACGAATGATACAGAAGGAACGCCCCTGCCAGTACCATTGCGACCATATAGAATGCACCACCACGAGCCACAGTTGGCAGCATTGTGGTGACTATCAACACGATCGTGAAGCCCACAATTTCGGCTCGCGTGAACTTCGAATCCAGATCGAACTTCGGGAGCATGCGATAGCCAGCCTGGGCATAGTCGTCCCGGTACATTAACGCGATTGCCAGGAAATGCGGAAACTGCCATAGGAATAAAATCGCGAATAGAAACCACGCTTGCCCATCGATGTGACCTGACGATCCTGCCCATCCGATAAGCGTTGGCATTGCCCCTGGAATCGCGCCCAGCAGCGTACAAAGGGGGGTTACACGCTTAAGAGGGGTGTAGATCAATAAATAAGACAATAACGTCGATATCGCCAGCAATGACGATAATGGATTCACCAGCACAGCAAGGTACACGCCGCCTGCAATGCTGCAGAGCAGTCCAAAGACGAGTGCTTCTACAGAACTCATTCTGCCGGAGGGCAGCGGACGATTCGCCGTACGGCGCATCTGGCCGTCCCAAACTCGCTCCATCCATTGATTAATCGTTGCCGTGCCGCTTGCAACCAACAGAGTGCCGACAAGAGTATTGATCAGCCCCAAAACGTGAAACGTTCCCTTGGAAGCAAGATAGTACCCAGCCGAGGTGGTCATCAGTATCAGTAGATTGACTTCTGGCTTGGTTAGAGTGACATAATCCAGAAGCTTAGTCTTGAGCTGACTATTCTGCGGAGTCTCTAGGATGTGGGCAGTTGACATTCTTTCTCTTTAATCAGCTCTGATGATGATAACAACAATCTACCAGTTCTCGCTGCTCTCACGAATATCGTCGTCGTGCTTGAACTGGTTACGCTTTTTGTAGGCGAGGACGGTAATTCCCACTGACATGAACATGGGAGGGATGACCAATACCAAAATTCCGCTACGGAGGGCTGCTATCAAGCGAGCAGTTGCCGAGGCTGCCTGGGTGTAACAAAGGGCGCAACTCTGGGAAAAAGCCGAAACAGGCGCCGCTAGCATGACCAGGATCACCAAACCGATACCCATTGCCCGAATTAGCCGCTGTCCCCGCATACTCATCGCCTTATATCTTTTCCGATCTTATTGACCCAAGTATTTCGCGAAAGGAGCTCCACCCAAAATTCTGTAGCTGTCCGACCAGATCATGTTCATCATTAAGAGCACGAAGACCGTAACTGGAACCAATGTAAGAAGTAGACTACGCTTTTCGGTCTTCATGTGCATGAAGAACATGACCGCCAGCCCCGCCTGAATGATCGCGAGAGACAACATTCGTAAAACCATCTGCGACGGGTCGATGTTCTCGTAGGCAATAATGACCTGCATCCCGGCGATAGCCAGAACCAAGAAGTAAACAACGAAGTATGTACCCAATCCTTCGTTCTTCTGCGATGTGCTCATGGCAAAAATTCCTTCCGTGATTGTTGTTTATTTTTTCACGTTAAGTAAATAAACAAAGGGCACTACGAACATCCAAACCAAGTCCACGAAGTGCCAATACAAGCCCCAGATCTCGAGATGATCGGCAGTGTAGCGACCGCGTTTGTAACCGAGCGTCACGACTGTGATGGCGATCACTCCTCCTACAACGTGGGTGAGGTGCAGACCGGTGATCGTAAAAAAGGAGGCGCCAAAGACTCCGGGCCCCCATGGATTGGAGCTAAGCCCCATGCCCTCGTGAATCAAACCCAACCATTCGCGAATTTGTAAAGTTGCGAACA
>JAOAPG010000377.1 GCA_025462785.1 Acidobacteriaceae bacterium | reverse complement strand
GGATCAAGTGGGGTGAAGGGAAGCCCACGGAAGCCAGTAGTGTTTAGCAGCTGAGCAGCGCAAGGTGTAGTAGCTGCGGAGAAGACAAAAGGTAAAGGCGTAACGTTGCAGTAAGCATTCTGGCCATCGTTAATGACTGGTTCGTATATTCCATGGTTGCCCACATATCCAATCGCGAATGACATTCTCTGTCCCAAGCCCTGCTGCAATTGCAAATTCCATTCCTCATACAGCGGATAGTGGATAGTGCGGTCAGGATTGAACAGGGTTGGAGGAACAAAGGCGGGCACGGCCGCACTGATGCTGGCCAGCGTACCCCCGGTTGAGTATTGACTTATGAATGCTGAGTTTGATGCAGCCGCTGTCGAGGGCTGACTCCCCGGGACAGCAGGATCTAGAGCCCCCGTACCCACGGAGAAGGCGTTGTTAACTGGCGGGTTTCGAATGAAGTTGTCCGCCACGGTGGCGGGAAAAACATCGCGGAAGATGCCAACTCCCCCCCGGATCACTGTGTTTGAACCCGTTCCGAGCGGAGTCCACGCGAACCCAAACCGAGGTTCCCAGGCAATGTTCGTGTAATTGGGAAGAGCTTGGCGGAAACCGGTGCGCAGAACCTGGTTGTAGGGCTGGTTAGGATCGTGGGGAATATCGGTGAATGAGGTGTTGAAACGGGCGAAACAGTTGAGTGTGCAAATTGGATTTGAGTCATGCTCAGCTCGCAGGGCAAGGGTCACTTTCAAATTTGGGCGAACCGACCAGGTATCTTGGGCGAACAGTCCAAGAGTGTAGAGCGCGATCGGTTGCGTTAGTCGGGTTGGGAAATTCTGAGTATAAGTTGTTCCCGCCCCTGAGAAGAAATTGGACAGAGTCTCCCCTGAGCTGAGACCGACCGAACCCAATGAAGGGTCGTGATCGGTGATGTCATTTCGACGGAAATCAACGCCAAAGGCTAAATTATGGCGTCCGTGTGTGACGCTGAGTTGGTCACTGATTTGATATTGCGTGACATTCCGGCCCTGCGGCCAGACGTTGTCTTCGCCCCCCAGAGTCGTAAAGGCTTGACCGGAGAACCGGAGAGTATAGGGGAAAGTGGCCAGCGAGGCGCCCAGGTTGGCGGTCGAAAAAATGGCGCTGTACCAGGAGCCAGCCAGAATGAATTGATTCACCATGTTCCCGCTGAACGTGTGTGTCTCATTTAACTGACCTTCGTATTGCGGTTGCTTACTCAGAGCATTAAAAATCGGATTGATGGAATCAGTATAAGTAGCTTGCGACCCGTGGTCGGTTCGGAAGTGCACAAACATCCGGTCGTTGCTGCCGAAGTTTTGATCTACGCGCGCAGTCAGTAGCCACTCATTCGATTGGTTCGGCGCGGTGGATTGAAATTGCAATGCACACGGCGTGGTTGCATTCGCGAAAGGAGAGAATCCCACGCAACCCGGCCCGGTAGGAGCTCCAGTCACTGAGTCGGTGCCGTTTGGCAGTATGTTTGCCGCACGGTTTGCGCCCACCGCACCGTTATATAGGTTGAACATGTTGGTGTAGAACGGGGCCTGAGCAGGACTGGTGCCCGCCACATTAGCCAGTGTTGCTGCTTCAAATTGAGGGCTAGGAATATTGGTGGAAATAACGCTCGGAAGGACAAAACGCAACCCCTCGGTATCAGCAAAGAAGAATGTCTTGTTTTTTCGGATCGGACCACCAAACGAGGCAGCCCACTGGTTTGCATTGTCAAAAGGGCGCGGTGTTTTGGGCGAAGTATGGTTAGCAAACCAATCATTAGCATTCAGAAAGCTCCCGTTCCAAAAATACTCCGCGTTGCCATGAAATTTGTTTGTGCCGGATTTGGTCACATAGTTCACATTCGCGCCACCGAGTTGTCCATACTGCGCTTGGTAGCCGTTGCTGACCACCGTGACTTCTTGGATATCATTCGAGCCTAGGAGAAGGTTCGTAGCTCCCGAGTTGTTCAGATTCAGGAATGGATCATTCTCATTCTCGCCGTCAACCGTGAAAAGGTTGGAAGTTCCTGGCAGACCGTAAATTGCCTCATTACCGTAGCCACTCTGCGTGTTCATCACTGCCCCAGGCGCGGTTTGAACGATAAAGGTGAGATCATTGCCGGGATTCGGCATCTGCGAAACCTGCTCTGGCGTGAACGTAGTGGAGATGTTTCCACCCTCAGTCTGTAGCACGACACCCTCAGCACTGACCTCCACAGTTTGCGCGCCACCCGCCACTGCCATTTGCAGATTTACAGTATTTGCTTGTCCGACCGCAATGGTGACGGCACGCTTAACCTCTTGAAATCCTTGTGGCGACGCGGAAACCGTATACTTTCCCGGTTCGAGCAATGAGAAACGGTAGACACCGGCTCCATTACTGTTGGTGGTCCGGGTCACGCCAGTGTCATTGTTCGTCAGCGTAACAGGCACATTGGGCAGCACGGCGCCGCTTGGGTCGGTAATGATCCCGGTTACATCACCGGAAATGTTTGACTGCGCGGCAGCGGAAATGGCAAGCAGAGCTGTTATGGCAAAAGAACCGATGAGTGCGAATATTTGTTTTGCAGACATGACCTTCATCCTTGTCTCTATTGGATTACTGTTCGCGGCTGAACCTGAGCAGGTTTCAAACTCGTTGAAGTTCGCTCGGACTGCACGGTTTCAGCGCGTCAATACAGGCGTGCACTCGTAAGAATGCAAATTATTTGCCACTGCAGAGATGAAGGAATTCAGCGCTAAGCTATTGATGATCCGATAAGGAGAAAATCTCGGCGGAGAAGAAGCTCCGCATAATCGGAGCTGGATTCACAGGACTGAATAGCGAGTAGAAAAAAGCAAAAACGAAGATTTTGACTCGGAATACGAGAAGGGCAATACACATTGCACTGTACTAACCTGAGATTTCATTGTGAGCGCATCTCGCGAAAAACTTCTAGCAAGGAACTATGAGCGAACGGAGCAGGAGTGAGAGTAAGAACAAGCATGATGAAAGCGCAAACTCCGAGTAATTGCCGCCCTCTACCTATCCCCGGCCACTCAGCCACCATCGGATGACGCATTCCGCTGATTCGTAAAAGAATCGCCCAGATAATCCACCCCGCCCAGAAGTAAAACGCCATTGGGATCAGCGCGACAATAGTCAACCGCGAGACCCAGCGATGTGCGCGCGGAGCGATGGAAAATACAATATGCCCGCCGTCCAACTGTCCGCCAGGAAGCAGATTTAAAGCAGTGGCGAACATCCCCACCCAAGCTGCAATAGCAACGGGATGAAAATAGATACTGTGTAAAGCGTGCGAGTGTTTCAGATTCGGCAGTGACAGAATTCCCCAAACGATCCTAAAAATGAGGGGATAGCCTAACTGAATATCAGATCCAGCGGCCACAGCCGTCATCGGTCGCGAATACGGCATCGCAATGAAAAGAACGATCAGCGCGACCACAAAGCCAGCGACGGGTCCTGCAATACCAATGTCAAACAGGGCTGATCGAGATCTAATGGGAGAACGTATGCGAATGAAGGCTCCGAGCGTCCCAATCAAAGTGGGCGCCGGAATAAAAAAAGGTAATGTCGCGTAAATTCCGTAATACTCGCAACAAAGATAATGTCCCATCTCGTGCGCGAGCAGAATCAACATCAACGTTCCTGCAAAGGGAACTCCGAGCAACAGCCTTGATGGGTGCGTCAATATCCAACCCATGTGAAATAACGGAAGGGTATCCTCGCCCATCGAAAACGCGGGTTCATTGTGAAGGAAGTTGAATTCCATCCGCGTGCCTACAACTAAAGTTGTAAAACTAGTGACCAACAGCAGGGCGGCATGAACCCAATAGCGATGCTTAGGACGTCGTGCCACGTACATCGGCCGGGGACGATAGAAGTCACTGGGAGTTGCAACAGCGTTTGCGGGAATGATTTGGTCGGACATCGATAATCGTAAATCAGAGCGCAAGCTATTGAACGGCTAAGCCAACGCCTTCATTAGTTTAATCGAATGTTGACTAAGGATTGTTGTTACTGAAAATTGCAGCATCAAAATTGCTGCGAAAGCTGAGTTCAATGGCGGGTCTGACATTCACGAGAGATAAATCAATCAATTGATTGCAGTTCTTTGCCCGGCTTGAAGCGTACAGCTTTTCCCGGCGGGATGGAAACTTCCGCGCCGGTTCGCGGGTTACGTCCAATTCCAGTTTTACGTGGACGCACGTTGAACACGCCAAATCCTCGCAGCTCAATGCGATCGCCCTTGGCGAGCGAACGCTTCATGCTCTCGAAAACGGTTTCGACAGCGAGTTCAGCTTTGGTTTTGGTAATCCCGGTCTTATTGACCACTTCATTGATGATATCGAGCTTTATCACTGGCGATCCCCCGCGACGGAGTCACAATGCTGTACCAAGTGGTTGATGCTAAGGGAGATATCAGAGATTGTCAACGGCATGGGAACTCTCGTAATATGACGGAACCTTTGTTGCCAGCCCCGAGTGTCTTGTGTAGCCAAGTCTTATATATTTGTCATTCCTGAGTGGGCCTGCCCGCCAGGAATCTACTTTCAAGATAAGCACAACCAATTTCAAGGAGCCTCATGCTGAAGAGTGACCGCTGGATTCGCAAGAACGCCCTCGAGCACGGAATGATTAATCCCTTTTCTGAGAAGCAGGTACGGGAAGGCGTTATCTCTTACGGGCTTTCTTCTTATGGTTATGACCTGCGCGTTGCTGATGAGTTCAAGATTTTTACGAACGTGAACTGCACGGTGGTCGATCCCAAGAATTTTGACGAGCGCTCGTTTGTAACGGTGCGTTCGGAATGTTGTATTGTTCCGCCGAATTCATTCGCGCTGGCCCGGTCAGTCGAATATTTCAAGATCCCTCGCGACGTGCTAACTATTTGCGTGGGCAAATCAACCTACGCTCGCTGCGGAATTATTGTGAACGTAACTCCATTTGAACCAGAGTGGGAAGGATTTGTAACCCTCGAAATCTCGAATACAACGCCGCTCCCTGCCAAGATCTATGCGAATGAGGGATTGTGCCAGATCATCTTCTTCCAGTCCGACGAAGTATGCGAAGTAAGCTACGCGGACAGGAAAGGGAAGTATCAATCGCAGAAGGGAATCGTCCTGCCGATGCTGTGACGGGCTGGATGCTGTTTTCTATGAACGGGTGCGGTTCATCCCCGGCCCTTAGGGACAGGGATTTCATCTAAACTTACGATCGACCGCGCGGCCTTCGCGAAAGACACGACAGGCCGGGCGACTCAACGTAAAGGTTTAATGCGCGCCCTCTGGTTTGTCGGGAGTCTTTTTCGGCGCAGCCGCTGGCGCGTTTGCTTTGGGCTTCCAAAAATCCGGATCAGCTTTTATCCACGCATCCGGCGGATAGCTCGTTTTTGGGTTAAACACGAACAAGTTGCTCTGCCTGGATTCGATCGCTGCTGTCTCCAATTCATTCAGTTTTTTCATGCCATCTTCACCCATCGCAGCCACAAAGTCCTTGTCCTGAGTGGATTCATGATCGATTTCGGATGCAGATTTTAGGGGAATGAAGACTACGTAAGTGGTATTGGGCTGCTGGCCAAAAGCCACTTCATATGTGGCCCAATGGGAGTCTGGGATTTTTTCGTAAGCCGCTTGGACCAGCTTGACGAGGTCGTCCCAGTCTTTACCGTGTCCGGCGCGAACCTGGTAGAGGGAAACCTCGAAATATCGCATGTGAGCGATGTCCACATTCGGACGAAGGCTCTGGTCTTCGCGATAATTCAGTACGCTCGAATCCATATCACTAAGCAAGTCGCCGTCGGCGACCGCGGCACGGTCAAGCGTCGCTGCTAGCGCCGAGTTTTTCTGACCTGCCAGATAATCCTTTTCCCAGGCATCATACGAATCATAACCAAAGAGAAACAGCGAACGGGGTCTACCGGAGACCGCGTCCACCGCGAAGTAGTGTGTTGGCCACTTGGCCTTAGTGACCGCTTGTACAAATGCGCTCTCGCTTTTTTCATGCGTCGCGCCGGCCTTGCCTGGCTTTAAGAACTCGCGATAAAGCACAATCACCTTTGGCGGTGGCTGAGTGCTCTCAGATTTTTCCTGTGCCGCTGCGATTCCAATTCCTTCAACTAAAAACAACAGCCCCAATAGCAATCCCGTCAGTTTATTCATGGATGCTGACCTCCCCGGTCGCAAAATAGACTTAACTTTGGAAAGAAACGATGGGCCCAGCAACGCTCAAGAGGCGGCGTCGATTGAAAGACGAGCGAGCGTACCTGACGTCTGCCCCCGTGTCAAGCGGGCGGTTGCAGTGTTGTCATACCACAATAGAAATGTCCCCGGTTTGTCCACAATAGAAATGTCCCCTGGTTTTTGGTTTCACCATGCTGCAGAAAAAGCAGGTGTGTTCATCTGTTGATAGCGGTTTTTTCTCCAAGGATGATGGGCCGAGGGCACGCAAGACTTTGGAGT